>JAHWHQ010000030.1 GCA_019323195.1 Candidatus Woesearchaeota archaeon
CAAAATTGGAATTCAGCTCGTCGCGGGGGGATGCCCCATCCGGGGACGCAGAGCCCGCGCCACCAGAATTAAGAGTTTCGAAGACGCCCAAGCACTCCGTAGTGATTAATCTCCAGCGGAGATACTGCATAAAGGGCTGTGTTGAAAATGTGTCTCTCACCAGCCCCTCCAACCAAAAACTATTTAAACAAAATATGACTCCTGAGGCTTATGGGAAGGATAAAACTAAAGCTTGTCAAGAGAACGACCAAGAAGCTGATGAAAGAGCATAAGGGCCAGTTCAAGGAGGACTGCGACGAGAATAAGAAGCTTGTAGAGCGTTTTACGACCGTCTCCAATAAGAAGCTGAGGAATACCATAGCTGGTCATCTGACCAAACTGATGAAGAAAAAGGAAGAAGAGTAGTAAAGTTTATAAGTTTTCTGTACTTTTCCTGTGGTATGGTGGCTATAGTTTAGTGGTAGAATACAGGACTGTGGTCTTCAACTGCAGAAATCCTGTGGCGCGAGAAAGCTCATGCTTCGCGATTTCGATTCTCGCTAGCCACCCTTTAAAACCCTGATGGAACCTCCCCTCAGGTTATGGACTGCATAAGGGGTTATAAAAGCTATCACATACACTATGCTGACTATTATCGGGGAATTAAAGGTAAGCTGTAATTTAAATGCTTCAGTGATATGGTTTGCGAATGATGCCATATAATATGTATTTATGGTGGCTAACGCCGGGATAAACACCCACGCCATTATGATATGCTTGTCTTCCAGGTTTTCTATATCCCTTATTAGCTGGTCAAATAAGAATCCGAACATTGCAGCCAGGACTATTATTATGAAATAAAGGGGTATCCTCTTGAATGCCAGCAAAAAGGGTATCAGTATTATGGCTATGACCATATTTCCTATTATTGCCACTATGAGCAAAACCCAGTATATGATGCTGTCAAAGAATTTGATCTTGGGGGATTTTTTCTCTTTTGCCCTTTCTATTATGCTTATCGTCCTTCTTGCCTCTTTTTTGTTGAACCCCTTTTTTAATAGGTCCTCATACTCTACCATTTTTTAGGCCTTATCCTTCCCTTATTATTTGCTGTACAAATGAGACAAACTTCGTTGTTTTCTCATAATATTCCTTTAGGATATCAATATTGGTATCTACCTTTTTATCCCCTATCTGGGATATCATCGTAACATGCCTTCTGTACTCTTCTTTTTTGGTGTACGGGCTTTTCATTAGTTTTCTTAATAGCAGGTACAGGTCCATGTATTTTTTAATGTTTGTTTCCTCATATATCTCTTTCAATAATTCGCATTTTGAGATAGGTGTTTCAGGTATTTCATTTGTTTTCTTTTTTTCCTTGGAATATTTCAGCAGGCTAAGCATCCCGTAGTCAAATGTGCTTATCAGCCTTCCTATCATGCTCCTCATCATGTCGACAGTTCTTGTATACTTCAGGCTTACATAAAAAAGGTGGTCTACCCTTTTTATCTCTTCTTTTGCGTCTTCTAACGATTCTTCCATTTTAATGCAAAATTCTGTCTATGGCGTATTTTTCATCAGGCTGTTGATGCCCTTTATGAATGATCTTGATCTTGTGATATAATCCTTGATCTTTTCAAGGCTTATTTCCTTCATCTGGTAGTTGTCAGAGCATATTATCAATGACCCGTTCCTTTCAAATTCAACAGGGCTTTTCTTGTGCTGGACGATTATATCCTTGATTTCTTTTATCATCAAGACTATTTCATGGTCTATATTATGCTCCCCCACGCACCTCTGCTTGAAAACATTGAATTTGGAATCAAAAGTGTCCTGGAACGGGGGTACTGATTTATGGCTCCTTTCATAATACAATAATGATCCTATTGAGTTTGTTAAGGCCAGGAAGATATTTTCCAGAACCGCCAATAGCAGCCTTGGATCCTTAACCAACGGGTAAGTCATTGTAAGTATGTGGTCTGCTATTCCAATTTTTTTTCTGGCAGTCTCCCTCATCTCTTCATACTTCTCCATCATAACTTATTATGACATAGAAGTTTAAATAATTTACTGATGGAAGATTTCATGGCTTAAGTTCCATTATTGCCGCTGCCAGATCCCCTTGATGCTTTTTTATTGTCTCAATCGCCTTATTTTCATCAACACCTGTCTGTTCTACAACTGTCTTTATGTCTTCCTCGTTTATTTCAGGCTCTTTCGAATCCCCTGCTTCTTCTCCTGTGGAACCCCGGCTCAGTGGCCTTTCCTCCGCCTCCCCTACCACCTGGTATGTCTTCTGGCCCATCATGTTTATCCTTGCGACCTGCGGGTTGGCTATTATCAGCTCCTTATCCGGCGTTCTGATGATTACCTCTGTTGCATGCAGGTCTTCCTGTTGTATGCCCATCTTTTTCATGGCCTGCTTCATTGCCCTTGGATTCATTCCTGGTATCATAATTAATCACCCTGTTTTAGAAAGAGGGGCTTGTATAAAAAGATTTTGATTGATTTTCGTAAATTTAAGCAATCCCCAGCCACCTGTTCCCATAGGTGTACAGAATTATCATAATTACCATAACAACAACGCATAATATGATGATATGTCCTGGCTTGAACTCTATCTTTGACTTGTACTCGTCAAAATACCTTACCAGTCCCCCCATCCCTGAGGGCATTGAAATCTTGTCTTGTGCCATTTTATTGAAATTAAAGGCAGGGCTGGAATAAGCCACCTTTTGTCAGATCATATTTATGGTCTGCCTTAGCATTTAACTAAGCGGATTAAATCCTTGCACCGGCCAGGTCTCGCCGTTTCACCCTTTCCCTAAAGAGCGTCAGTTGGTTAGCTCAGGATTGTCGCCAGTCCTTTCACAACTTTCATCCTCCTTCAAGGCGGTCTCGTTTCTGTGCGGTTGCCGCACATTGCTGCACCTTCTTTATGAAGTGGCCATATCCCCTGAAAGACATAGGAGATGGTGGGTGGACTTTCCTCAGTTCAGACACCCTTTCAGATGGAACCGTTAGCTAAGTACCATCCCTGCCTGTGTAGTAAGAAGTTAGTTTTTGTTTATAAATGTAACGAAAAAAAGCCCTATTCCTTTTTTCTATCTGAATCATTATCCTTCTCATTCACTCTATCAACAAATTCCTGCGCAGTCTTATCCTCAATCTCTTCCCTTTGTTCCTCCTTATCCTCCACCTCCTTCAATGGTTCTGCCTTATCCTCAATCTCCTCCAGTCTCTCAACCTTGTCCTCAATCTCGTCAATCTTTTCCGCCTCCAGAAGATTTAATGAATCCTTATCTATTTCCCCAATAAGTTCCTGCGCAGATTTATCTTCAATCTCTTCCCTCTGTTCTTCCTTATCTTCCAGCTCTTTCAAATCCTCTGCCTTATCCTCGATCTCTTCTGTTTTTTCCTGTTCAAGTTCTTTCATTGGTTCTTTTTCTGCTTCCTCTATCAGCTTCTCTGCTGTTTTATTCCCAATCTCTTCCCTCTGTTCTTCCTTATCTTCCAGCTCTTTCAAATCCTCAGCTTTATCCTCAATCTCTTCTGTTCTCTTGTCTTCCAGCTTTTCTTCAGTTTCTTTTTCAGCTTCCTCAATCATCTCCTGCGCTGTTTTTTCTTCATTCTTTTCCTCTGCCTTATCCTCAATCTCCTCTGTCTTTTCTGCTTCAGGTTCTTTTACCGGCTCTTTCTCTGCCTCCTCAATAAGCTTTTGAGCTGTTTCATCTTCCATCTCTTCCTTTTCGCTCTCCTGCTCTTCCTCATCCTCACTCTCGCCTATATTTTTTTCTTCCGTCTTTCCTGCCTGCCCTTCACCCGCTTCCTCAATCATCTCCTGTGCTGTCGCATCTTTATTATCCCCATTATCGCTCTCTTTCGGCCCATCCTTGCTTATCTTGGCAGCAGCCACCACCTTATCATTCTCCCCGAGCTTCATCAGTCTCATTCCCTGAGTAGCCCTTCCTATTACAGATATCCCTTTTGCAGGCGTCCTTATTGTAATCCCGGATTTGCTTATGAACATCAGATCATCATCATCTTCTACAGATTTGACAGCAACGACCTTCCCGTTCCTGTCAGAACATATGATGTTCCTTACCCCCAGGCCGCCCCTTCTTGTCAGCCTGTATTCCGAAACACTCGTCCTCTTTCCATAGCCGTTTTCTGTTATGCTTATCAGCGTTTTTGTATCATCTGCAACAACCATCCCTATTATCTCATCCCCTTCCTTCAGCGTAGCGCCTCTCACGCCCCTCGCTGACCTTCCGGTAGGCCTCACATCAGTCTCTTTAAACCTCACTGCCGCCCCGTTTTTGGTAGCCAGGATTATGTCCTTTGTCCCGTCTGTCCTTGCAGCCCCGATAAGCTCATCATCCTGGTCCAGGCTGATGGCAATGATTCCTCCTTTCCTTTGGTTTGAATAGGCCATTAGCTCTGTTTTCTTTACAGTCCCGTTCCTTGTCGCTATTATCAGGAACTCTTTGTCTTTGAATTCCTTGACAGGTATGAATGCTGATATCTTTTCATCCTCTTCAAGCTGCAGCAGGTTGACTATGGATTTCCCTAACGCCTGCCTTGAGCCTTCCGGCACATTATAGACCCTCAGCCAGTGTATCTTTCCCTTGTTTGTGAAGAATAGGATGTATGAATATGTGTCAGCTATGAAGATGTCTTCCACAAAGTCCTGCTCCTTTGTCCCTGCAGCTATGATCCCCTTTCCTCCCCTTTTCTGCTTCTTATACGTATTTAATGGCTGCCTTTTTATATATCCTGAATGTGTGACTGTGATGACCATCTTCTCCTCCTTGATAAGGTCTTCCATCTCAAACGTCTCTGCCTCTTCTGTTATGATCTCTGTTCTTCTCTCATCCCCGTACTGCTCTTTCAGTTCAATAAGCTCCTTTTTTATTATGTCAAGGATCCTTTGCTCTGAAGAGAGTATGGAGCTTAGCTCCTCGATAAGCTTTATCAGGTTGGAATGCTCATTCTTGATCTTCTCCTGCTCCAAAGCAGCAAGTTTTTGCAGTTTCATCTCAAGGATTGCCAGTGCCTGCTTCTCTGTAATGCTCAGGTCGCTCTGCAGGGTTGTCCTTGCTTCCTGGACAGATTTGCTTTGTTTGATCAGTTTGACTGTCTTGTCTATGTCCTGCAGCGCCGTCAACAGCCCCTCTAGTATGTGAGCCCTGTCTTTTGCCTTGTTTAGGTCAAACTCCGTCCTTTTTCTGACAACCTCTTTTCTGTGGCTTATGAAATGCTGTATTATCTGCCTTATCCCCATCACCTTAGGCTCATTGTTTACAAGTGCCACCATTATTATCCCGAACGTATCCTGCATCCTGGTATGCTTGTACAGCTGGTTTATCACGATGTTAGAGTTAGCATCTTTCCTTAGTTCTATTATTATGTTCATCCCTTCCCTGTCAGACTCATCCCTTATGTCGCTTATCCCCATTATCTTTCCCTGGTTGACCAGGTTGGCTATCTGCTTTATCAGCTCTGCCTTGTTTACCATGTATGGGATTTCTTTGATTACAATCCTCTTTTTTTCAGGCTGTAATTCTGTTTTTGCCCTTACAATTACCTTCCCCCTTCCTGTCCTGAATGCGCTCTCTATGCCTTTTCTTCCGCAGATGGTTGCTCCTGTTGGAAAATCAGGTCCCTTGATATGCTGCATCAGCTGGCTGATCTCTATATCTGGATTCTCAATAAGGCCGATAGTTCCATCAACCACCTCCCCCATATTATGCGGCGGGATGTTGGTTGCCATCCCTACTGCTATGCCTGAAGAGCCGTTTATCAGCAGGTTTGGAACCTTGGCCGGAAGCACAGTAGGCTCCTTTAATGATCCGTCAAAGTTAGGCGTAAATTCTACTGTATCTTTGTCTATGTCCTGCAGAAGCTCTTCTGAAAGTTTCTTAAGCCTGGCTTCAGTATACCTCATGGCAGCCTGCGCATCCCCGTCAATCGACCCCATATTTCCCTGGCCGTCGATAAGAAGGTATCGCAGCGACCATTGCTGTGCCATACGCACCATAGAATCATAGACAGCAGTATCGCCGTGCGGATGGTATTTTCCAAGGACCTCTCCTACTATCCTTGCGCTTTTTTTAAATGGCTTGTTATGGAACATGCCCATATCGTTCATGGCAAAAAGTATTCTCCTGTGTACAGGCTTCAGCCCGTCCCTAACATCAGGCAGGGCCCTTCCTACGATGACAGACATAGCATAATCTACATACGACTGTTTCATCTCTTCTTCAATCTCTCTCGGTATGATCTCTTCCCTGTCCAGTGCTATTTCCTCAGCCATTTTTGCATATAGAATCCCCTTCAGGTCAGTCTTATCATCCGCCAAGTTTTATGTAGGGAATTAACTAAAAACAGATTCTTATATCCAAAAAGGATTCTCTGTTATTTATAAATGTTACTATAAAATTTGGGCTTTAGAACGCCTGTAGTGCCCAAATTTAGGGGTTTCAGGTAGACGAGAAATTGTTTTTTCAGGGGATTATTCCTATTTTTGCATTTTTTCTTCAACCTTCCTGTGCTATATGTTTTCTTACTAAAAAACTTCTTCCGCAGTATACGCAGACCTTCCTTTTTCCGGTAAGGATGCTGTCTCTGCCGCCATACTTCATGGTATTCTTGCACTTAGGGCATCTAAGAAGAAATATCCTCATTCTTTTTTTTCTCCTTTTTTTCTTCCTCTTCAGCATCCGCATCTAAGAGGTCCTTTGGCTCATCTTCATCGCTTTTTTTCTCTTCCTGTTCTTCCTCTTTTTCCTTATCCTCCTCTTCAGCATCCGCATCTAGCAGGTCTTTCGGCTCACCTTCCCCATCCTCCTTAGAATCAGATTCTTCATAGGGCTGTTCCTCCTCTTTTTGTTCTTCTTCACTACCTTCCCCATTTTCTGCCGTTTCAGGATGCAGCATCTCTTCAACCCTCTTATCAGCATTCCTTTCTGTCTCCTGCTCTTCATCTCTCCCCTCTTCAGGCGGTTCTTCAGCCACTCCTTCCTCTGCTTCTATCCCTTCTTCCTCTTCAGGAGGCTCTTCTTCTTTTTCCTCTTCTCCTTCTTCTCTTCTGATATCTTCTCTTATCTCTTCAAAACTTTCTTCGCTATTTTCCTCTTCTTCATCTTCTTTCTTCTCAGGAACATCAGTAACCTCCAGGCCTTCAACTGTTTCTTTGTATGGCCTGACCTCTCTTGCCCCCTCCTCTTCAACCTCTTCGTTTCTCTTTTCATACACCTCTAATTCCTGCTTGTTGCCTTTCTCATCTACCAGGTCTATCTCCGGCTCTTCCTTGCCTTCTTTTTTCTCTTTCCTGCCTTCCTCCTTAGCCTTCTTCTTCATATCATCTTTTATCTTTTTAACCTCTTCCTCCTTTTCCTGGATTGCCTTTGCAATCCCCCCAAAATCATCGAACTTCTCCTTTAATTTTTCAGGTGGAAGGTCAAAATACTCAAAAAATTTCGGTGTAAGTTTTATCAGCTTTGTCCTTCCGTACTTCTGCCTTGTTATATAGCCCATCTCCTCAAGCTCATGAAGATGGTCATAAGCCTTGTTGGTCCTTATCTTGATCAGGTCAGACTGTTTGATAGGGTATTTGAATGCTATTACAGCCAGCGTCTCCATCACAGTCTTGCTTAGCTCTGTCTCTGTAACGATCTGCTGTATGACAGAGATATGTTCCGGCTTTACGTTCAGCTTAAACGCATCCCCCTCATCGATTAGCGCTATAGAGCTCTCTCTTTGCTCATAGTCTTTTTTCAGCTCATTCAGCGTTTCCCTTACCTCTTCAGGGCTGGCTTTGGTAAGGCTTGACAGCTCTTCAACCTTCATAGAGCGTGCAGAAGAAAAAAGCAGTGCTTCCAGCTTATATTTTAAGTTAGACATTAACCCTATCACCTCATTAGATATATCAGCTTAGTTCTATACCACCCCCATAATGTGTCGGGGCGGGACGCGTCTAATTGTGGGGAGGTTAAACGTATTTTTCACAAAGTGAAAACTCCTCCCTCCTCTTTGATTTTTCCTTCTTCAACTAATTTTTCTATATGCTTCTGGATCTCTTCCTTGTTAATGCCGGTGTATTTAGACAGGTCCTCCAGAGTATTCCTTCCTATCTTGATTAATACTGTAATCATGTTGCCTATCATTATTTTAAAGTTTCTTTTTAACATATCCCTTTCTGCCTGTAGGGTTCTGGCTGCCATGTCTGTATCATGCAGCCTTGCCTGAAGGTCATTAAAAAAGTCTGTTATGTCCCTGTTCCTTAATGTCAGCTGCTCCGGCTTTTCCACCTCGATGGATGATGGCATGAACTCAAAGCAGAAATCTATCATGGATTCTATGCCTTTAAAGATTATTTCAAGCTCTACAAAGGTGCTGAACATTGTCTCTCCCTGCGGCTTTATCTCTGCAAATTTCTCGCTTAGGACCGAGCTGTCAGGGTTTTCCTTGACCTTCTCCACCAGTTTTTTGATTATCTCCTCTACATGCTCCTTAGGTTTTCCAAGTACCTCAAGGATTGTCCTGCATCTCATAGCTTCCTTATTCTCCTCTGCCATTTTGCTTTATAGGGGGTTATGAAATCTATAAAAATGTTTCTATCACCCTCTCATAATCAATTCAATACTTGATATAGAAATACATCCACATTAAACATTGGGCTCACCTCTTCCATGTCAACAAGCCCGCATACACCACCAGCAGGCCTATAAAAAGAGAAACAACCGATTTCCTCGCCTTTACTGATGAAGATTCATAGATTATTTCCTGCCCTTTTGCTGGTTCCAGTAAGATAGGCCCTTCCTTCTCCTCCACCTCTGTCTTCTCTTCTATTTCCCCGCTTTCTTCTTCACTTCTCTTTTCAAGCAGCTTTATCGGCTGTGTGATCTCTTTCTCTGTTTTCTGGTCATCCCTTTTGACCTTTATCTTCAGCTTATAATCGCCTGCTTTTGCCCCATCTACTGTATTCTTAAGTTCAATATCTCTTGTCTGTCCTGCCTTGACAAGGACGCTTTTCTTATTTGAGTCCTTCTCTCCGCTGTATGATTCCTTCCCCCTGTAGACATAGCTGTACAGCTCGACCATGTGGTCTACGCCGTCATTATTCGTCAGCTCGACAGTTACTGTAAAATCCTCATCAGGCTCAATAGTTCCGGGCGCTTCCAGCAGGTTATGGTTTAATGTCCCTTTTTTCGGCTTTTTTTCAACATACATCTTCCCGCAGTTATTCTCATTTATCCCGTCCACTTTTATCCTGAACGAATCCTCTTCCTTTGAAGAGGATGTCCAGCCGATTTTCACATAATAATCCCCATCCTCATACTTTTCATTGCAGTTCGGCTTTATAAGCATAGGTATTGTCAGGCTGTAGTTTGCATATCTATTTTGCAATGCTGCTTTTGCTATTTGGGAGATTCTGTCTTCCTCATTTTCTATGTAGATCTTGATGCTGCTTTTGCTTGTATTCCCCTTATAAGCATGAAATTTAACCTTTACGATATCCCCAAATTCACACCCCTCCCCTGGCTCAATACCTTCTAAACCTTCTATATTAAAAGAGCTTTCCATCTTAACCTCTTGCTCAGGATTCACCTTGTTAGGTGACGGAAGCCTGTGCTGCCAGAGGTCATTGGCTAATGCCCATGCTAATGATTCCTCTGAATTAGAATAGCTTACAGCATCGATTAGTTCCCCATAGGGGTCATAAAGCATAATCTCTTCATGCCCATCATTGTTCAGGAACCCCGAAAACCCGTTCGTGTAGACCGCCAGATGCCCTTTAGGTTCTATTACAGTTCCTTCTATAGTTGTCGTTCCTGTAATGTACAGTTTATGATTTCCGGAATCTTTAAGGTAAAGCCCCTCTATGTCTATGCTGTAATTTGCCTTATTATGGATCTCTATAAACTCCCCTCCTGGCATCGGAGCATTGTCATCCCCTGCAGGATTTGGAAAGAATTCGTTTATGTTTAAGGAGGTATAATTCATATATGGGTCTGAGCATAAGTTAGAGTTGGCTTCCCCGGGAGTTGGGTTGCATTCCTGCCACAGCCCTTTTTTATCAGGTATTCTGCACAATGACCTACCATTGCCGTCTGCCCCCCACGAGCTGGAATAGCTTACAGCATCCACTATACTTCCGTTATTGTCCTTGATAATAACCAGGTCCCATTCATTATTCAGGTTATTTCCGATAGTGGCCCCCGCTGAATAAACAGAAGCATTAATGCCAGTATAATTAAATCCCTCTTCAACAATTAAAGAGTAAGAGCTATTATAATAGAATAACAGTTCCAAGCTATCATGTGAGCTTCCATCCTCAATGATATAATCGCTGAGATTAATTCCTTCATCAGAAAAAACCTCTATGAATTCCTTGTTGTTATCGCTCCCTTCAGGATTATACATTATCTCATTAATAATGAGCTCGGCAGACACAAAGGAAACTGCCATAAACAGAAACAATAGGTATAAGACTATTTTTTTGATTTTAACCCCCTATATAGGTGGGGTTCTGAGGAGATTATTTAAAATTTTCTTAAATCTTCTGCCTTTTTCTAATCCATCTTAGAATCAGGCTAATACAAATCATCCAGATCAAAATCCCTTGTTACTGCAAGAACCTCCCTGTCAGGGTCTGGTAAGCAGTCTGCCAGCAAAAGCCTCAACGTCTGTTCCTCTCCCTTGAAGTATATCCTTACCCTGTCTTCCCTTCTGACATAATCATTCGGGTTTACTACAATCTCCGGATCCAGGATTTTATTTGGCGGATCTTTTTTGACCTTAAGGCTCCATTCCTTGTAAACCTTAACCTGTATTTTTGGCACTACCGGGAATTCCCCTTTATTTATTATCGTATAATCAACCCTTGTTACAAAACCCGAGTCCTCTTCATCCTTTTCATATTCAATATTATCTATCGCTAATGTAACCCCTTCAACAGTGCCGCTGTATTCCTTGGAAACATTTGGAAGATGGCTGTCGCATTCCTCTAGGTCTTTCACTAACGCCCCTGCCTGGCATTTATAGTAGATGATATTATTTGTTTCAACCTTTGTCTTTATAGGGCATAGGCTGCAGTCTGTCTCGCATTCTTTCTCTTCACAGACCTTTTCCTCGCAAACCTTCTCTTCACATACACACGTGGGGCATTCCTGCTCAAGCGTTACATAACCAGTAGGGCTTTCAACTGGCTTCATATAATTGATGGCGACCGTTGATAGCGCTATAATGATAAGAACTCCCAGGAAATTCATCGGGAATTTTTTCAAGAATATGGCCTTTAAAGTTCTCAGAATCTTCTTTGTCTTTTGAGGCTTTGCAAATGGGTCTGGCATATTTTAGGTTTAGATACAAGTTATATATAAATTTATTTAAAATTTTGTAAAAAATTTTAAAGAAATTAATTGTAAATTTCATCTGAATTTACAATGAATTTATTTAAAATTCCAAATAAATTTCAAGAAATTAATTGTAAATCATCCAAAAACCCCCTCAATATCTTCACTGCAGAACTGGCATAAGCCCTCATTGATATTGTTCTTATGTACCTGTAACCATCCCCTTTCTATCAGTAATCTTCCGCATTCTGGGCAGTAGGTGTTGCCAGCATCTTCTAATGCCGTATTTCCCAGATATACATATCTTAGCCCTTCTTTTTTTGCGATTTCCTTCGCTCTAAGCAGCATCTCAGAGGGAGTTTTTTCTGCATCCAGCAGCTTATAGGTGGGGTAGAATGCAGAGAAATGCAGCGGAACATCAACACCCAGATTCCTTTTTACCCATATGACAAGTTTTTCTATCTGCTTTTTCCCGCTGTTATAGCCCGGGATTATAAGATTAGTTAATTCAATCCATGTTCCTGTTCTTTTGATCTCTTTTACGGCTTCCAGGACAGGCTTAAGCCTGGCTGAGCATACTTTTTTATAGAACCCCTCTTCAATCGATTTAAGGTCAATGTTTGCAGCATCTATCAATGGATAAAGCTCTTTTAAAGGCTCCTTGTTTATATAGCCATTAGTCACCATTATATTTTTAATCCCTTTCTTTCTGGCCAGCCTTGCTGTTTCCAGTACATACTCATAGAATATTGTAGGTTCGTTATAAGTGTATGATATGCTCCTGCAGTTGTTTTTTATAGCTGCCTTGATAAGGTCTTTCGGCTTTATTTCCTTGACAGAAAAATCCTCCACCTTTGCCTGGGACATCTCCCAGTTCTGGCAGTGGAGGCAGTGAAAATTGCATCCTAGCGTTCCTATCGATAACGAGAATGATCCAGGAAGAAAATGGTATAACGGTTTTTTTTCTATCGGATCGGCAGAGATAGAAACAGGCTTGCCGTAGACCAAAGAATACAGCTTTCCGTTTATATTCTTCCTTGCCCCGCAGTTTCCTAGATTATCAGGTCCAATGACGCAATTAGCAGGGCACAGAGCGCATTTGACTGCCTTATTCTTCAGTTTCTTATAGTGCAATGCCTCTTTCACATAAACAACTAAAATCTTTTGACTATTTTAAGGTTTTGGAAAATTAGTAGCGGACTAAAGTAAGTTATAATAGATAGCCGCTACTAAATAGAGAAAGACAAACAAATTATAACCTATTCTTGTCTTTCTCTAAATTTATTATTCAGCTACCTTGAATAGCATTTATAACCTATTATTAAGGATTTATCGTGTATTCTTTATTTTGTTACCATTTTAAAATGTTGCATAAAGCTTTAATACTCCTAATTTTCATAATTTGGGCATAGGGGTGGAAAATGGCATTTATGGATTTTATGAAAGGTATGAAGAAAAAAGAGGACTTGCCGGAAGGTATGGACTTAGACATGCCCCCTCTCCCTCCCAAGATGATGGAAGAGGATGATTTCTCTCCAAAAGGTCCTTTTGATGAGGAATTGATGCCAAAGGGAAAACCACCCGCCTTTCCTGATTTCCCGGAAGATAAAACATATGATTTGCCAGGCCTGCCGCCGTTGCCCAAGGGTCCTCAGGGCAATAAATTCGTCTCACCAAAAATAAAGCAGATGAAGAAAGGATTTCTTTCATTATTTAAGCCCAAAAAACCTGCTAAAGGGCCAAGCATACCTCAGCTTGAAGAGGAATTTCCTGAACTTCCGCCTTTTCATGAAGAGGAGGAATTTCCCCCTTTTCCTGAAGAGAAGCCGGTTGCTCCTCCAAGGCCCATAACCCCTCCTGGACCCATTGCCCATGAAGAGCCAATAATTCCGCCAAGGCCAATCCCCCCTCCAATAAGATCCATGGAGCCTATGGTGGAGAAGCCGATAAGAGGGGTCAAAGGAACTAAGCCAGCCAAAAAACCTGCTAAAAAGTTTATTGCAATAAGGGATTTCAAGCAGATTAACAGTTATATCTTTGCTACAAGGAATATCTTAAGGGGCGCTGATGACACCTTTTCTGAATTCGAAGAAGCCAGGCACAGCGAAGATAAGGAATATACCGCATTTTACAATAGCCTGAAGGATATTCAGTCAAAGATCATGTTTGTTGACAAAACTTTGTTTAAGGATTAAAGAATAAAAAGAGGTTAATAAAAATGGCAGAAGCTCAGGTTTTCGTAAAAATAGACGACTACAAGGATGTTTTGCGCACTGTCGGTCTTATAAAAAGCAAGTTAAATGACGCAAGGAACACCCTTCAGAAGGTAAAGGAACTGAAAAATAAGGAAGATTCTGAACTGGATATGTGGAGCAGCAAATTAAGCGAGGTAGAGAGCAAGATAGAAGGCATCGATAATATGCTTTTCCAGCCAGGATCCTTGTAAAATGGCCAAAAAAGAAGAAGACCCATTGTTCGTCGGGATAAATCGGGGAAAAGATTTAAGGATAAGCATGTTAGAGTGCTCTAAGGACGCTTTAGAGGTTCTCAGGGAGCACGACTCCTTTAAGAGTTTGAGGGAAGAGAAGGCCAAGCTTGTTTCCCATCTCAGGAGCGAGGTTAAGAGCATATTAAAATCTATCAATTCCCTTAAGAATTATCTTCCCAAGGTTAAGGAAGGGGCGGTTAAGGCTCCTGCTCCTGAGCCCAGGAAGGCTGAAAAGCCCAAGATGATAAAGGCAGAGCATCCTGCTAACAGGCACGATGCAGAGCTTCAGAGCTTAGAGTCTGAGTTAAATGATATAGAAAGCAAGCTGAATAGTTTAAGGGGTTCTTCCCTATAATATTCTTTTTCTTGGAGTTGTATTTTATTTTAAAAGGCAAATCTTTTTAAAAAAAGCCAGTTTTTCTATAATGTATTATATGCGAGGATGCCGGAGTGGCCAAATTGCATGGATAGCAAGGCCTTACGGGATAGAATTTCGGCATTTAGGTGCTAGATTATCCAAACTCAAGTTATTGAGTGATGAGGTTCCACAAGAATCGATGATATGCTCTATGGGCCATCTATTGGCTTAGTGCCTACGGGGGTTCGAGTCCTCCTCCTCGCATTTTTCCTATCGTTCGGCCTATTACGAGCAAGGCGAGTAATAGTCCACGGGTATCTATAGGGTGAAACCCTTAGGTGTGATTCCTCCTCCTCGCATTTAACATTCCTTGTTATTTCATTGCGTTAGCCTTTGGAGGTGTCGGAACCGTAGGTTCTGACGTGTGATTCCTCCTCCTCGCATTTTTCTCCACTCTGTTTCTATTGTAGCTTAATTCCGGCCAATATTTTGCATATGTTGAATCTTCTTAATATTAAGCGCTGCCAACATGCCCAAAATTTCCTCTATTTCCAACCTTTGGCTCCAAAACCTTAAAAAACCATCTTTATCATCAGCTTCCCTATAGTGCTCTTCTAATACATCAATTAGATAATCCCCCTCTTTCATTTTTCTAATATGTACGCAGGATGGGGGCATATGATTCCCATCTTCTATTATTCTATGATTTCTGTAAGGTGAACAGGAACAAACATAGATGCCATACTTCCGATCCTTCTCATCCTTCCAATCCTTAGCATGATATAATTGCTGGATATTTATTATCTTATCACCTGCTTTAATCTCCAGCTTATCAGGATTAAAAGAATATAGGGTGCCTCCAATCTCTTTCTCAAACTTATACTCAATGCCCATATAAGCTTAATCAATCTAATCATATATAAAGATTTATTTACCTTATTACAACATAAATTCCCAACACCACACAAACATTTTTATACTACTCCCCTAACTGTTAACCTAAAATGATAGAAATATGCGCAATCGGCGGTTATGATGAGATAGGAAAGAACATGACCGCTGTCAAGGTTGGCGATGATGTTGTCGTTATAGACATGGGCCTTCATCTTGATAATTATATCAAATATACTGAAGAAGAGGAGGAGGATATTATAGCGATAAGTGCTGATGAGCTGGCTAAAGCAGGAGCCATCCCTGACGATAAGGTGATTAAGGACTGGAGGGCTAAAGTCAAGGCTATTATACCCACCCATGCCCATCTTGACCATGTCGGCGCCTTAACATTCCTGTCCAACAAGTACAATTCCCCTATCCTTTGCACCCCTTTTACTGCCGAGGTTATCAAGTCTATAAGCAAGGACGAGAAGATAAAGCTGAAGAACGAGATTAAGGTTTTGAATGTTAATTCGATCTATTATATCTCCAAGAATATAAGGGTTGAGTTCATTAATATGACCCACAGCACACCCCAGACAGTTATGGTCGCAGTGCATACCCCTGAGGGGATCCTGTTGTATGCCAATGACTTTAAGTTTGACAACCACCCTACCCTGGGCAAGAAGCCTAATTACAAGCGTCTTGAGGAGCTCGGCAAGGAGGGCGTTAAGGTCTTGATATGCGACTGCACCAGGGCAAGGCAGCCCATAAAGACCCCTTCCGAGCTGGTCGCCAAGGAGATGCTGCGGGATGTCATGTTGGGTGTTGATTCAAGAAATAAGGCTGTCATTGTCACGACATTTGCTTCCCATCTGGCCAGGTTAAAATCCATCATAGAGTTTGGCAAGAAGATGAACAGGAAGATAATATTCCTAGGCAGAAGCCTGGCCAAATACACCAAAGCAGGCGAGAAGATAGACATAATCAATTTTTCCAGGGACGTCGAGATAGTCAAGTTTGGGAAGCAGATAAAGAGAAGGCTGAAAAAGATAGACCAGTCTGGGAGGGAAAAATACCTCCTGGTTGTTACCGGGCACCAGGGTGAGCCTAAATCAACCTTGAGCAAGATGGTAAGTGGCGAGATACCTTTCAGGTTTAATTCAGAGGACCATGTTGTATTTTCATGCACTGTTATCCCCAGCGAGGTCAATGTAAAAAACCGGGCTGAGCTTGAAAAAAGGCTGAGGGAGCACGGCGTTAGGATCTTCAGGGATATCCACGCCTCCGGCCATGCCTCCAGAGAAGACCTAAGGGACCTTCTTAACCTAGTTAATCCCAAGCATATAATCCCTGCTCATGGTGAGGATGATATGAAAGATGCCCTTATTGATTTGGCGGTGGAAAAGGGCTATAAGAAAGGGCAGACAGTTCATCTTGTTCATGATGGGGATAAGGTATCCTTTTGAAATTAAAAACCAATGCCGGATAACCACAAAGCATTTAAATAGGTTGACATTATTAATTTAATACCTAAATTGGGGGTGTCTATTATGAAACTAACATTAGCAGAACCAGCTTACCTCAAAGAGAGCATAAATATTATCTCCGACTTGGTTAATGAGGCAAGGTTTAAGATAAATAAGGATGCCATGGAGCTGATAGCTATGGACCCAGCAAATGTTGCCATGGTAATATTCAAGCTTTTGAGTTCCTGCTTTACAGAGTATGATGTTAAAGAAGAAACCGAGATTGCTGTCAACCTTGGGAATTTAAAGCAGGTTTTAAGGAGGGTTTCCAGTAATGATATGCTAAGTTTAGAGCTTACTGATAATACTAAGTTAAGCATAAAGTTAAAAGGCAATACAACAAGAACATTTAATCTCCCGATTATTGAATTAGAGGAGAAGGAGCAGAAGATTCCTGATCTTAAGTTCCCAATTAAAATTACAATGCCTTCTACTACATTGACAGGCGTCATAGAAGACGCTGATATTGTTGCTGAATCTGTTACCTTCGATGTTGAGAAGGGAAAGTTTACGATACACGCAGCAGGTGATTTATCACAGGCTAAGATTGAGATTAAAGAGGGAGAAGATATCAGGATTGAAGCTGAGGAGAAGGTCAAGGCAAAGTACAGCATAGAATATCTTAAGAAGATGATAGGCGCTTCTAAGCTCAGTGAGAATGTAGAGGTAATGTTTAATAAGGATTACCCTTTAAAGCTTGATTTTAAGGCTGTTGATAAGTTATTGTTGAGTTTCATATTAGCCCCAAGGGTTGAGAATGACTAGATTGCAAAGGTCATTCATTAAACCTTCTTTTTCTTTATAATCTTATAATTCCTTCAAAGTAAAACAAGCCTTCTATGAAAAATCTTTTTGCATACCGAAACTTATTTAAATAAAAACACCCATTTTTTTTAAAATATGAAAGCTAAAAATAAGAAAAAAGAGGCTGAGAAGACTAAAAAAACAAATGTTAAAGCCGAAAAGAAGAAGGTGAAAAATCCTGATAAAGCGCCCAACTTTAATCTGATCAAAAAGAAAACCCAGACCTATTATGAGCATATCCAGAAGATCAAGGCTGAGGTTGGCAAGGTTGTGGTAGGGCAGGATGTTGTCCTCAATGAGCTTTTCCATGGCCTGCTTGCTGGCGCCCATGTTCTGGTAGAGGGTGTCCCCGGAACAGCAAAAACCCTTACAATCAGGGCATTGGCAGCAGCAACAGGATGCAAATACAGCAGGGTCCAGTTTACAGTCGACCTTCTTCCTACAGACATAACAGGGATTACAGCTTATGAGGAAAAAAAGGGTTTTTACATACTAAAAGGGCCCATCTTTGCGAATCTTGTAATCGCTGATGAGATCAACAGGGCCCCCCCCAAGACGCAGTCAGCCTTGCTTGAGGCGATGCAGGAGCATCAGGTTACTATCGGAAAAAAGACATTTAAGCTTGAGGAGCCGTTTTTTGTCATGGCAACCCAGAACCCTATAGAGACAGAAGGGACCTATGTTTTGCCTGAAGCCCAGCTTGACAGGTTCTTGTTCAAGCTTTTGATAGGCTACCCCAAGCCCGAGGAAGAAGAGAAGATATTGCTCAAGAACATATCATTAAAAAGTTTTGATGATTACAATATAAGGCCTGTTATAGGCCCTTCAAGGATCCTGGAGATGCAGAGATTTGTTAAGGAGGAGATATATCTTAAGCCTAACATAAAAAAATATATTGTTGACATAATAGAGGCTACGAGGAAGCCTGAGAAATATAATATTGAGCTTGGAAGGTATATTGAGCTTGGAGCATCTCCCCGGGCATCCATCGGCCTGTTTATTGCATCAAAGGTCGAGGCATTGCTCCAGAACAGTTTCTTTGTTACGCCTGATCATGTAAAAAAAGTGGCCCATAATGTTATGAGGCACAGGGTTTTGGTGAATTATGAGGGCCAGGCAGAAGGAATAACTTCAGACAAGGTAATTGACGAGATTCTTTCTAAGGTAAAGCTGCCTTAAAGATGGAAAAGAAATTAAAAATTGATCTAAGGAATGTAATCAAGAAATTAGAGATAGTTACCCGTGAATTGGTTACTTCTAGGGTTATAGGCGGGTATAAAAGCAAGTTTAAGGGTAAAGGCCTTGAATTTGACTCTTATGGTGACTACTCCAACACCGAGGACTCTTCCGATATTGACTGGCGGGCATCATTAAGGGCTGGAAAGCTTCTTGTCAAGGAATATATCGAGGAGAGAAATCTTGAGGTTTTTTTTCTTGTTGATGTCAGCTCAAGCATGGTCTATGGCAGCATACAAAAATTAAAGAGCGAGTTTGCCGCAGAGGTTGTAGCTTCGCTCTCTTATGCCATCCTAAGGGCTGGCGATTCAGTAGGCTTAGGCCTTTTCAGCGACAAGGTTGTTAAGAACATCCCGCTGTCAAAAAATATGAACCAGTTTTATATACTGTCCAGTAACCTGATAAACCCCTCTTTCTATGGCGGCGGTTATGACCTGGCTGCAGTTCTGAAGTTCCTGACAGGCTACCTGAGGAAGAATGCTGTTCTTATGATAGTGTCTGATTTTATCGGTCTGAAGGGCGAATGGAGAAAATATGTTGAGATAGCCGCATCCAAGTTCGACCTTATAGGGATAATGATAAGGGACCCCCTTGATATGGAGCTGCCTGATGAAAAGCATACTGTTCTTATGGAAGACCCGTTCTCAGACAACCAGATCCTGGTAGTGCCACGTAAGATAAAAAAAGAGTACAGTACATTTGTAAGGATGAGTGAGAAGGCAATGAAAGAAGCCTTTCTAAGGGCTGGCGCAGATTTTGTTAGGTTAAACACCAGCAAGCCTTTTACAGATGATTTGGTAACATTCTTCAAGGTAAGGAAAAGGAGGCTGGTCTGAAATGAGGCTGGTCTTTAACAATCCTGTTTATCTATGGTTTTTGCTGTCTATACCTTTCTTTATAATAACCCACCTTTTTACCCTTAAGTACAATAAGAGTGCAGCCTTGAAATTTTCAAATTTTGAGGCTATAGCCCGGGTTACAGGCGAATACCGGCTGGCAAAGCCTTATTCCGGCCTGATGACGAACAGGAACCTTTTTATGCTTCTTATAAGGACCCTTACCTTGTTTTTCATTATCCTGTCCATAAGCAGCCCTGTCCTGTGGTATATGGGGAGGACAAGCGAATTTGATTTTGTATTGGCTGTCGATGCCTCTTCATCGATGTTGGCGGATGATTTTTTGCCCAACAGGCTGGATGCGGCAAAAAAGGCTGCAGACTTATTTCTTAATAATATCCCCGATAAGGTGGGCGTTGGGGTAGTTTCTTTTGCAGGCACATCCTTTGTTGAAAAAGAGATAACCCCGGACAGGGATGAACTGAGAGGCATAATCAGCAGGCTTGGGATCAAGAACGTTGGCGGGACTGATTTGGGTGGTGCTTTGGTCTCCTCTTCCAATCTGCTCTTTACAAGCAACAAGTCCAAGGTTGTTATCCTGTTGACTGACGGCAGGAGCAATGTCGGCATATCGATTGATGAGGCGATAGAATATCTGGATAAATATGGCGTCATAGTCCACACAATAGGCGTAGGTACAGAAGAAGGGGGCACATTCCTCGCCCAGGAGCTGGTCTCTACCCTTGATGAGGCAAACCTGAGGAGGATAGCAGAGGACACAGAAGGGAAATACTTCAGGGCAGAGACTGAAGAAGAGCTTAATAATGCCTACATGGAAATCGCAAAGATAGACATGCTTAATATGCCCCTTAATCTGTCATTCCTGCTTATCATAGTAGCATTGTCATTATTGTTCTTAGAGCTGGTATTGGTGAATACAAAATATAGGATAATAAGTTAGCCTTTAAAGCCTACAAATGTAAATTCGTTTTCCCCCCCCTTGACATCCTTGGCCTTTTTGTTTGCCTTTCCTTCTTCTTTCTTATCTTCTCTTTTCCCCCCTTCATCGGATTCTTCAGGCTTCTCCTGCCTTTCTTCTTCCTTGTCTGACCCCCATTCTTCGGGCTCTTCTTCAGGATGTTCTTTCTGTTCTTCTGTTTTTTCCTCTGCTTTTTCCTGTTCTTCTTCAGTCAGCTCTGGAATCTCCTCTTCTTTTTCATCCTTCTCTTCTGTTTTGTTCTTTCCCTTTTTCTTATTCTGAACCTTTTTCCTTATTTTCTCCTCCTTCAGCCCTTTTTTCCTCTCTTCTATCCTCGCCCTTTTTTTAATCTCTTTCTTATTTTTTCTTTCCCTTCCCTTCCCTTCTCTTTTAGCCTTTTCCTCTTTTTTTGCCTTTCCCATTTCCCTTTTTTTTGTCTTCTTAAGGTCTATTTCCAAGTCGCTTATTTCAATCTTCTCTTCTTTTCCTTCCTCTTTTATAGGGAGCATAGTATGTCCTTTTTTTATTTTTATTATCTCTTTTAACAGGAAAAATATCAATAATAGTACAAATACCGATCCTAAGATCATCATAATAGGGTATATTGAAAAATTGATTTTGCTCATTTCTATGCAGTCCAGGGGGCAGCTGAATATCCTTTCCTCTCTTGAGCAGTGTCCGTCTCCGCACCTTCCGCAGAACATCCTGTGGGCAGGCGGCGGTTTTACCTTCTTCCCTGTAATTATAAATGAATCATCTTTGCTGCAGTCCTCTATCTCAAGTTCGATATATTGGTTGTTCCCCATAAATGCCGCTTCCTGTCCGCCGAACCTGTCTTCGGCAATTATGCCCAGCATGACCTTCCTTGCTGCTTCATAATCGATTATTTCCGTGTGTGTAACATCAAATTCCCAGTAATTCTCGCATAGCTTGTCAAGGTAAGAGTTGCCGATAAGCTGTGCATTTTTTACAGTCACTACCCCGTCATTCGGCTGGTTGTTGAAAAAATCCCCTGTAATCTTTGACAGCCTTTCAAAGAAAGGGTATGTCCTTGTACCTGCAATGGCATAATATTCAGCCTCTGGAACCCTGGGGACTATCATCCCCCTTGTAAGGTCTTTTATGACGGCGCTGTTAAGCTCGTATAGCGTGAATGGCGAATCCTCATTGACCAGGTAGTCAAATAGCTCATAATAGAATTCAACTACGGGCGACCCTTTTCCTATTGAAGATGCCAGGATGACCTTTCTCACCTTGTTTATGAAGCTGTATCTTGTTTTCTCTTTCTTATTCTCACTATAGGCGTCATACAGTGATTTTTGTGCAATAAGGCTTCCAAGCGAGTGCGCTATGATATAGATATTATCGTACTCCTTTGAATTCAGCTCAATGTGTTCCCTTAGCTCTCTCGACGTTTCCTCAACCGGCTTATATGAGGAATACTCCAGCGAATATACATGATATGGCTGGTTTATCAGGCTTATGTCGTTTATCAGTTCCTTAAATGTGGAGGGTCCGCTGGCCAGACCATGGATAAGTATTATCATGTCCTTGCTTTCCTGCAGGGGCTCATATTCCTTCCTGAATATTGAGGTAAATGCATCCTTTACTATCACCCCCATGAGGGTTATTAATGCCTCGTCATCCTCATCTGCATATTGTTTTATATCTTTTATAGTTGCCTCTATTGTCTTGTCCTTCTTGTTTATCCTTCCCCCCAGCCGTATCCATTCTCCCCCTTTTCTTGCGTAAAAAGACACGCTGTCTTCAGCTATCTTTTCAGGGGTAAAATAAGGCAGTGATATGTTTATATCTGGAAATGAGCTTCCTTCAAGCTTTAGTATTATTGGTGTAGTCACTATCTTGAGTGTGGGGTTTGACGCCTCTTTTACAGGCTCGTTTGGCATCCTTAAGGTGATCCTTGATTCCCCCAGGTCGCCGTTGAACTTGATTTTTATCTTTTTATCCTGCAGTATGATATTCTCGTTTAAGCCTGAGCTTTGCTCCTTGATATTTACAGGCATCATTTCCGGTTCAAGGTAAACATCTTCCCTTAGCGTCCTCTCTATTATCTCCTCTCCGCATTTCAATTCAGAGGTATGCTGCAGTATAGTAGGGTAGCACCTGTCTTTTTTGCATCTCATGGCGCTTAGATCCTCATAATTAGAAGGGATATTGGCTGTTATCTCTGTCCTGCCGTCGCAATCCAGGCTGAACGGCCCTGTTATTATAGAATGCCCTTTAGGTATCTGCCCTTTGAGCAGTCCCGGGTCTTCTATGGTAACCAGCTCCTCTTTCTGCGTCATCCCTATGTCGATGCATGGTATCTCATCTATGATGATATCCCCTGCAAATACCGGCAGGTTGATTGAAGGTGCATTGTAGATGTCCTCGCATATTGGCGAGCATGGTATGCAGACGCCGTCAACGCAGTACCTGTCGCAGCTCGAGACGCTGCCGTCCGGGCAGTCTTTCGTGATAGTCCCGCAGTCTGCCCCGCAGCAGGGCCCTGTGCATGACGGTTTTTCTTTTACTTTTATCTTTCCTACGTCCAGTTCAACAACATTGCTTTTTGCTTCAGCTATCCCGTCTGTTGCAGTAAATACCACATTCTCTTTCCCGTACCATCCGCTGGACTGTAGGAAGCTTACCCTTCCGTCATTGGTTATAAAGATGGTAATGTTGGAGTTTCCTTCTACTCCGAATTCTAAGGTGTCATTATCTTCGTCCTTGAAATGTTCTTTCAGCTCAAAGGCATTCAGCTTAAACCCGAACACATCCCAGTTCTGGTCCTCTATATCCTTCACCAGCACAGGCGCCTTGTTTGGCCCTTTTTTGCGGGGTTTTTTGCTCTCTTCTTTCCCTATCTTCAGGTTGTATGTCCCGGAAAATGATATTTTGGTCCCGTCACTGGCGCCTATCCTCCACTTATAGCTTCCGTCTTTTAGGCTAAGCCTTATTTTTTCTTCAGAGGTGTTTTTTTCTGCAATATCACCGATATAAAGGGTATAGGTTATCTTGTCATTATCCTTGTCTATTGACCTGTATTCAAACTCTATGTCGTTTTTTTCTGTTATGGTAAAATCCTTAGGCCTTATTAATACTGGTTGTGAGGGGGGTGAATTCTGTATGGGTATGTTGATCTTTCTATGTTTGGATTCCTTTCTGCCGTCAGAGATATAGGCTTCCAATAAGACAGAGTCGCCTTTGATGAAATTCTCGCTTCCTAATTGGCTGTATGATGCGCTTTCTGGCTTCTGCTGGCTCTTTACTTCCTCCAATACCTTTTCATCGTTCTTGTGCCATATGAAGTAGGCCTGCAGGTCTTTATCATCGAAATCATAGGCTTTTACCTCTGCCCGAAGGCTTGAGTCCGTATAGGCACTCTCCGGAGTGACAGTCATCTCTTTGA
This sequence comes from Candidatus Woesearchaeota archaeon, assembly GCA_019323195.1. Taxonomy (GTDB): domain Archaea; phylum Nanobdellota; class Nanobdellia; order Woesearchaeales; family JACPBV01; genus JAHWHQ01. Next base: position 23,855 of record JAHWHQ010000030.1, read on the forward strand.
TCCTGGGTGCGCTGTTATATACGAATATGGATACAGGTATAAGTAGCAAGATTATAATAAAAAATACAGTAATTAGTGCACCTCGCTTTTTGATTTTAACATCAGCCTATTTTTTAATTATATAAACCTTTCTATCTGCCAGCTAAATTTATATAACTTATCTGATTATCCTTCTGATAATGAAGATCAAAAAGGTTTTTTACCTCGTTTTATTGATCCTGTTAGTAAGCTGCTCTAAAGGACAGATAACAGGAGATGCAGTTAAGGCAGATAAAACACCTGCAGAGATCAACAAGGAAATAGAGGTATACTTCTGCCCCAGGGATAATTGTGAAACTGCCTTGATTGATGCCATAAATTCTTCAGAAGCATCTGTCCATTGCGCATTCTTTGACATTGATTTAAAAAACCTGATAAGCGTCATAGGAAAGAAGAGCCATTCTGTCGATGTCAGGCTTGTAGTGGATGATGAAAATTATGGCAATATAAAAGGTCCTGGCGTAAGAGAAGACACCTCCTCCCAGTATTCCCACAACAAGTTCTGCGTTATAGACGGCAAGGTCGTAACGTCAGGCTCTATGAATCCTACTGATAACGGTGCAGATAAGAACAACAACAACCTTCTTATCATCCATTCAAGATACCTTGCAAAAAACTATGAGGACGAGTTTAAGGAGCTATGGGAAGGGGAGTTCGGGAAAGGAGAAATTGTAAAATACCCCATTATCTACCTAAACGGCCATAAGACAGAGAACTACTTCTGCCCTGAAGATTCCTGTTCCAAGCAGATCATTGAAGAGTTAAGGGATGCTGAAAAAAGCATCTATTTCATGGCTTTCTCCTTCACCGATGAGGCCATAGCAGATGCCATGCTGTTCAACGACAAGGCAGACATAAAGGGACTGTTCGAGAAAAGGGGCTCAGGAAGCGCCTATTCCCAGTACAAAAGGCTGAAGGATTTCGGTCTGGATGTAAAAGTAGACAGCAACCCATATACCATGCACCACAAGGTCTTCATAATAGACAACAGCACTGTAATAACAGGCTCAATGAACCCCACAGGAAGCGGTGACAGGAAGAATGACGAGAATATCTTAATAATTCATGATAAGGATTTAGCCAGGAAATATGTCGGGGAGTTTTTTAGGTTGTTTTGAATATGGTTAGAGCATTATCAACCCTAATATCAAAAATATTAAATAACCCTGTTTATTATTAAATCTACATGGAAGACAAAGAGAAAGTAATAGAACTCACTAAAGAATCATATGACAGAATAGCAGGCAAATCTAAAATAGTGGCAATAGAATTCCTCTTTCCACCAGTCTATAGCGGTTAAAGAGCGGTGACTGGTGGGACAAACACGAACCTTCTTATGCACGTAATGTTTATTTCTATTCAAGCTTAAGAAAAAAGCTAAGAAGCAGACC
>JAHWHQ010000031.1 GCA_019323195.1 Candidatus Woesearchaeota archaeon
GGTCTGCTTCTTAGCTTTTTTCTTAAGCTTGAATAGAAATAAACATTACGTGCATAAGAAGGTTCGTGTTTGTCCCACCAGTCACCGCTCTTTAACCGCTATAGACTGGTGGAAAGAGGAATTCTATCTTTTCCTCAACTATTTTTCCCTTATTCTCAGTTTCGAACTTTAAGGGTGTTGTAACAGCTGATGAATCTGCCACATATTGGTCAGAGCGTTCTAATAACCTATCTAAATAAGCCCCTGTTTCTTCGATTAAATCCAAAAAATAAACTACAGGTATTTTCTCAAAGTTAACAACTAAGGTTGAATGATCTAGATGAGCACCTGTATAAATTTTGCTTTCAAACTCCATAGCCCTAAATGTAGCGTTATTAATTATGATTTGATATACTATATATGTTGCGTATTCGATAGGGCGGACTTTTGTTTTTCTGCCATACTTGCTCTTTTTCTTGTATGGCTCTCCGAGCCTTTTTGCAAACTCTAATACCATATTATACACCTTTTCTGGCGTAAACCTTTTTAATATGCTTTCATATTTCTTCCAATATCCAAGTTTCATGGGGTATCACCTCAAATATACCTTATGAAACTTGGTTTTTATATTTCTAACCAAACTCGGGGCAACCCCCTTGTCAGCTTCAAGAACTGTTTATACTTAAAGACAAAATTTTTCTAAAAATTTTGCCTTTACGTAATAAGCAAACGACCTATCAATAGTCTAAAAATTAGTGTCGTTTGCTATAATAGGATTTTGACCTTAGGCTGCTAACCTACATTTTCAACACAGCCGGAATAAAAGCAGGCAGAAATCCCAGGCATATGTTGCCAGCGGAGTATCATAGGATTTATAGTTAGCGATTTTATAGAAGATTTTATATATATCCTTATTTCACATTTTTCAGGTCAATGAAAAGCAAACAAGTCCCAACCAAAACCCAGGATCCCAAGAAACGGATAAAGAACTTTGATGAGGTTGATCTTGGATATACAGAAGAAGAGGCGATAAAAGAGGCTTCCAGGTGCCTGCAGTGCAAAAACCCCAAATGCGTTGAGGGATGCCCTGTCAGCGTGGATATCCCTAAGTTCATAAACTACATCAAAGAAGGAAAGTTCTATATGGCCATCAAGACCATAAAGCGTACAAACAACCTGAGCGGTATCTGCGGCAGGGTCTGCCCGCAGGAAAACCAGTGCGAAAAAGTATGCATAATGGGCATTAAGAACGAGCCTATCAACATAGGCAAGCTCGAGAGGTTTGCTGCCGACCTGGAAGAGAGGGAGGTAAAAGCCCCTGAGCCGCACCCTGATAAGAAAAAGATTGCAGTCATCGGCTCAGGACCTGCCGGATTGACATGCGCTGCTGACCTCGCCCTGATGGGGCATAAGGTTGCAATATTTGAAGCGCTGCACAAGGCAGGAGGTGTCCTCACCTACGGCATACCTGAATTCAGGCTGCCAAAGAAGATAGTCAATGGGGAGATAGAGTATATAAAAAAGCTGGGTGTTGATATCAAGGTCAACTCGATAATAGGAAGGCTATATAACCTGGATGAGCTAAGAAAAAAATATGACGCTGTATTTATCGGCACAGGCGCAGGCCTGCCAAGATTCCTCAGCATAGAGGGGGAAAGCCTTAACAATGTCTATTCCGCAAATGAGTTCCTGACAAGGATCAACCTTATGAAGGCGTACAAATTCCCGGAATACTCCACCCCGGTAAAAAAGGCAAGGAGGGTCATTGTTGTAGGAGGGGGCAATGTTGCCATGGACTGCGCAAGGACTGCCAGGAGGATGGGTTCTGATGTTACAGTCGTCTACAGGAGGTCGTTAGAGGACATGCCCGCCAGAAATGAAGAGATAAGGCATGCGCAGGAGGAAGGTGTTCATTTCATGCTTTTGACCAACCCTGTCAGGATCATGGGAAAAGAAAAGGTTGAAGGGATGAGATGCATACAGATGATGATGGGCGAGAAGGACGAATCCGGAAGAAAGAAGCCTGTCCCTATAGAATACTCTGAATTTGACATTGATTGCGACCAGGTGATAATAGCTGTAGGGCAGACACCCAACCTTTTATTGACCAAGACCATCAACATAGCCCATAATGAAAAAGGATACCTGATAGTGGACGAGAACATGATGACGTCAATACCAGGTGTTTTCGCAGGCGGAGACATAACAGGAGGCGTTGAAGGCTCAGGAGCGACAGTTATAAACGCCATGGGCGCAGGAAAAAAGGCTGCTAAGGCTATAAACGTATGGATAAAGCAGGAAAAATTGGTTAAAGAATAAATTACTGATAGGTAGTTACAAAATAGAAAGATTTATATATGGGCTTTTTTTAATATAACCTTAAATGTACAAAGGACATTCGATATGGGACGAAGAACAGGATAAGTACGAAAGAGAGAGCATTATCAATAAAGACGGAAACAAGACAGACTACAGCAACCAGGATAACTATAACAAGGGAAGCGCTAGCGATCTGTACAACAGTGAAAAAGGGGAAGAGAAAAAAAGGGAAGAAGAGCCAAAAGGTATAGAAAAGGACATTGAAGAGGAAAAGAAAAAATACCAGGGAAAAGAAGAGGCAAGCGATGAGGACATAAAAAGAAAAGCTGCTTCTGAGATAAGGGATGAGGGCAAGGAAGATAAGAAAGCTGAAAAAAGGAAAAAAGAGCATAAATCCATCGAAGATGCCATCAACAAGGCCATAAAAGAGGAAAAAGAGCTGATTTATATTGATGATTGAAAAAAAGGAACAATAAAATGTCATGGAGAAACCCTTACGCGCTTGGAAACATAGCTTTAGGCTGTGACGGCTGCTATAATGTAGGAAGCCACGGATGTGCTTCTGCCACTTATGAGTCTATCATCAACGCTGACATCCCTAAATACGCCCATGGCTTTTACTCCCCGACAGAGCACGAAGCCCTGTCTGAATTAAAGTACAGCAGGACAGAGATCGGCTATGATAAGAGCCTAAGGGAGATAAAAAGGGCCATAGAAGGAGCTCCTTTGGAAGCCTATGCTCCATCTCCTGCTTTTGTTGATGACAGCGGCTCTGCCATACCCAAGACAGAGGTTATAGAGCCCATTGTGATAAAGAACCCAAGAAAAGAGATAGTTGATGAGATAATAAAGGCCCAGAAAGAGGCAACAGGCAAGGAGATAGTTTTGCAGGAGTTAGAGATAAAAGAGATTATCATAAAAAGAAGGATACGGAAAAGAGAGATTAAGGTAAGTGATAAAAAAGAACAGAAAGATTTATTATTAAGTAAAGATATTTCTTGAAGGTATGTATAGTGCAGAGCTTGAAAGAGTTCTTAGGCGTAATGAGGAAATTAGCAGGTTATTCCATACAATTAGTGTAACTGGTTTTCTAAAGTTTATGGATATAAATCTGGGTATAAATCCTAATGAGGCTGAAATTTCACTAAGGGATTATGCTGTTGGCTTTTTATTTGCCACACAACCAACAACTGATCCTTACGTTATGGAATGCATTAGAAATAACCCTTCTCTAAGGGAAGAGCGAATCTTCGTGATAGGATATAATAGGAATGGGAGGCATGTTCAAGGAGGAAATACACGTGCCAAGGATAAGTACAATAAAGACGGGGACAATGCACAGATATCTGCAATAAGCCTAATCCATTCAGGGCTGGAGCAGTATATAGATAATGTTACAAATACCATAGGAAGAATTACAATATCACAATTAAGAGAATATTCAAATTAAAAGAAAATCTCAATTATAGCTAGTTGCTAAAGTAATGGAACATTTTTGGCATTAAATCTTTTCTTTTCAGTATGTTTTTTGCGTGATATTTCGTTGTGATGACTGATCGTAGGCACTTGTTGCCGAGTTTATTCTTCA
>JAHWHQ010000032.1 GCA_019323195.1 Candidatus Woesearchaeota archaeon
AAATATTTGAAAAAAGAGTTACTCCATATGGTAATGGAGCTAAAATAGATGCTCAGAAAAAATATATAGGGAGAAGGGTTTATATTATTGTACTAAAGAAAGATTAGCTAATTCTGTCCCACAGCCCCAAAAAAGAAAACATTTTTAAAGCAGATAATAACCCTATTCCTAATTGAGAGATAACCCGGTTGCATGATAAATTAAGTTGCTGCTTGGTTATGCTGGAGACAAATAAATTCTTAATTTGTTTCCTGATATAAGAAAATTCCTTTAAGGGAATTATTATAGGTGATAAAAAATGGCAAGAATGTATTCCAGAAGAAAAGGCAAGGCTGGCTCGAATAAGCCTTCACAGCCAAGCACCCCTTCATGGGTCAGGTATAAGGAGAAAGAGATAGAATTACTTATAACAAAACTGGCAAAAGAAGGTAAAAGTTCTTCGCATATAGGGATGGTCCTTAGGGATACCTATGGAATCCCTAATGCAAGTATGATTATAAAGAAGTCCATAACAGGGCTTTTAAAGGAAAAAGATCTGTTGTCAGAGATTCCTGAAGACCTTCTGGCCTTAATAAGGAGAAGCATTGCCATAAACAAGCACATAGAGTCAAACAAAAAGGATGAGACCGCAAGAAGGGGGTTAATCTTGACAGAATCCAAGATAAGGAGTCTGATAAGATACTACAAGAAAACAGGCAAGCTCTCTTCAGACTGGAAATACGACCCTAAAAGGGCAGGTATGTTTGCCGAATAATGCCCTTTTTTATATCTTTTCTTTTTTTGTAAGAATAAACTCTGCTTAATTATACCATAAAGCTTATATATACTCCTTCATCTTTCTATATTGAGAAAAAATGGGTGTGGTTGATATTGAAACAGTGCCGGTTAGCAGTATGTCTGATTCTAAGATAAAGGATTTCATAAAGAAAAACGCCCTTGCATTAAAGGTTTCAGAATGCAAAAAGATTGTTGAATTGATTGGAAGAGATCCTACCATGACAGAGCTCCACATGTTCAATATAGAATGGAGCGAGCATTGCAGCTATAAGTCCAGCAGGGAGACCCTGAAGATGCTTCCGACCTCTGGCCCCACTGTTATCCAGGGCCCTAAAGAGGATGCAGGCATTATAAGATTCTCTAATATTAACGGAGAACAGTACGGCATTGTCATTGCGCACGAATCCCACAACCATCCTTCCCAGGTAGTTCCTTATGAAGGCGCTGCCACAGGTATAGGCGGCATTGTAAGGGATGTCCTTTGCATGGGCTCAAGGGTCATAGCAACAGCAGACCCGCTTAGGTTTGGCGATCCTCATAAACAAAAGAAGAATTACGTAAAATATGTTGCAAACGCTGTTGTTGACGGCATTGCGGGCTACTCAAACCCTATAGGCATTCCAAACCTGGCAGGCGACGTCTATTTTAATTCCAGTTTTGATGATAATTGTTTGGTTAATGTTGTTAGTCTAGGTCTGATCAAGGAGGATGAGATAATACATTCCTCTGCCCCTGAAGATGCAGAGGATTATGACATAGTGGTAGTGGGAAAAGCGACAGACAACTCTGGTTTTGGAGGTGCAGCCTTTGCCTCTCTGGTCTTGGACGAGCAGGAAGAGGAATACAACAAAGGCGCTGTCCAGGTTCCTGACCCTTTTTTGAAGAATATATTGATAAGGTCAACAGAATCTGTTTTTAAGGAGATCAGGAAAAAAGGCCTGAAGCTTGGCTTTAAGGACATGGGTGCTGGCGGTATTATGTGCGCCAGCTCAGAGTTATGCGAATCAGGCGGCTTTGGGGCTGATATTGACATCGATAAGATTCATGTTTCTATGAAGGACCTTCCTCCTTATGTTATTGCCTGCGGCGAGACCCAGGAAAGGTTCACCTGGATAAGCCCTCCTGATTTTACCCAAAAGATCCTGAAAATCTACAATGAGGATTTTGAGCTTCCCATGGTGGCAGAAGGTGCTCAGGCAAAGGTCATTGGCAAGGTGACAAAAAAAACCGATTATATCCTAAGGCATAAGGGTAAGATCGTCTGCAATGTTCCTGTAGATGCCCTTACAAAAGGCATCAGGTATGACAGGGAAAGAAAGGAACTGAAAAGAAGCTTTAAAGAGCCTTTATTGGAAGAGCCTTCTGATTATGGAAAAACAGCATTAAGGCTCTTATCCCATCCTAACATAGCCTCTAAGGCCGCGATTTACAAGCATTATGATACAGAGGTTCAGGGGCTGGCTGTAATAAGGCCTGGTGAGGCAGACGCAGGCGTCCAGGCTCCGATTACAAACTCCAGATCTGCCTTAGCTTTATCAGTAGATCATAATCCGCTCTACTCAAGAATCAATCCTTACTTAGGCAGTATAAATGCAGTTGCAGAATCGATGAGAAACGTGGCAGCAGTAGGAGCTGTTCCATACGGCATGACCGACTGCCTGAATTTCGGCAACCCCGAGGTTCCTGAGGCGTTTGATGATTTTGTCAGAAGCGTACAAGGTCTTTCAGATGCTGCTAAAAAGCTCTGCTGGAAAGGTGACAAAAAAAGCCCTGTTCCCTTTGTTTCAGGCAATGTAAGCTTCTATAACGAGAGCGCTACAGGAAAACAGGTTGACCCTTCTCCAATAATAGCCTGTTTAGGCTATATGGATGATTACAGGAAAGCCATAACAATGAAATTAAAAGAGCATGATAGCGCATTATTCCTGGTTGGAGAAAGAAAAGACGAGTTAGGGGGCTCTGTCTATTATTCGATAAATAATGAACTAGGAAAAAATGTTCCTGAGATTGATCTTGAAAAAGAAAAAAGCATGATCTATGCTGTCATTGATTGTATTGATAAAGGCCTGCTGTTAAGCTGCCATGACATCTCAGACGGCGGCCTATTAACAACCCTGTCGGAGATGATCTTAGGGGGAGAGGCAGACGGCATCATTGGCGCCAGGATAAGCCTTGATTTCAGCAGCCTAAGGACAGACAAGATCCTATTTTCAGAATCTTCAGGGTTTGTTTTCGAAGTGAATGATAAGGATATTGACAAGGTAAGGTCAGTATTCGACAGCTATAACCTTAAATTAATCAATATAGGAAAAACAGCCAACAGTGAATCCTTAATTATTAATAAAAAAGATAAGCAGGTAATGAATCTTTCAATTGAAGAGCTGAAGAAAGCATGGACCAGCGGATTGGCGGAGGCTTTGAGATGAGCGCTATAAAAGCCATCTTAGTTGATTTTGGAGGTGTGCTTTTCACACCTGGCACTAGGCTTTTTTATAAAGAACACATGAAACCGCTGGGAGTTACAGAAGAACAATTTAAGGGCATTTTTTATGCTAAGGCTGAGCTTGGCAGGGGTTACAGGCTGGATAAAATAGATGAAAAAACCTTCTGGGAGCATGCCTTGAAAAAATTAAATTTGGATGTAAATCCAAAAGAATACGCAGAAAAATGGCATTCTTGCTTTAGAATAAACGAAGAATTAAGGGATTTTCTGATAGGGCTGAAAAAAAAGGGCTATCTTATATTAGGAGCCACAAATAATATCATTGAAAGGTCTAGTTATCTTGAAAAAAAATATTCCTTTGCTAAGGATTTTGATAAGATATACTTCTCATTCAAGACTGGAAAAATAAAGCCAGATGCTGATTATTTTGAACATATCCTTGGTGATTTAAAGCTAAAGCCCGAGGAATGTGTATTCATTGATGACCAGGAAAAAAACCTTATACCTGCAAGGGAATTAGGCATAAAGACAATATTATTTGAAGATGTGGAGCAGTTTAAGAAAGAGTTAAAGGAGGCTTTAAGATGACCAAAATAGCCGTCATAATGTTCCCGGGCTCTAACTGCGAGAATGAGACAGCCAGGGCTGTAGAATCTGCCGGGATGGAACCGGACATTATAAGATGGAATTCTGTAAAAAACCTACGTTCTTATGATGGATATGTCCTTCCTGGCGGCTGGAGCTACGAAGACCGTATAAGGGCAGGCGTGATCGCTTCCAAGGATAAGGTTATGGGCATAATAAAAAAAGAGTCTGAGAAAGGCAAGGTTGTTCTGGGGATATGCAACGGCTGCCAGATCCTTGTAGAGTCAGGCATAATTCCAGGTCTAAAGGATAAGGTTCAGCTGGCCTTAGCCCCTAACATCAATCCCTTTATATCTGGCTTTTATTGCACCTGGGTTAGGATAAAGCATTCCTCAAAAAAGAAGACAGCCTTCAACCTCGCTATAGAGAAGGATGAGATCCTTCCAATTCCGATAGCCCATGCAGAAGGAAGGTTTACCACTAATGATAAGGTATTGATCCCTAATCTGATCTCTAATGACCAGCTCCTGTTCAGGTATTGTGATGATCTTGGAAATATAGCAGACAGGTTTCCATTTAACCCTAACGGCTCTTTGATCAACATTGCAGGCATCTGTAATAAAGATGGCAATGTACTGGCTATGATGCCCCACCCTTAAAGGGCCCAATGGATGCATCAGGTTCCCGAACTGCATCATAAAGGGGAAGAGCCTGCTCCTGGAAGCAGGATTTTCCATTCAATAAAGGAGTACCTAAGATGAGCAAAGCAGAGCTATTTGTAGGATTGAAGATACCTGACACAACCTCTATAACTACTTTACATACTCTGGAAAAGATGGGCTATAAGATAAAAAAGGTAAAAAGGGAAATTTATTACAGCTTTGATATAGAAGGTAATGCAAAGGAATTCACCAAAAAGATAGGCAAGGTAGACGTATTGGTTAACGCCAATAAGAACAAATACTCTATAAAATTAGAGAAGGAGGAAGGCGCTTTCTGCATCCTGGTCAAGGACATTGGAGATAAATGCAAAAGCCTTTTAGAGACACTGCATAAATTAGGCCTGGAAGAGATAAAAAGCATGGAGAAAGGAGTCTTATGGGCCTTGTACGTAGATTCTGAAAAGACAGCAAAAGAGATTGCAGGCAAGCTTCTTTATAATGAGAATTACCAGGAGATTGTAATGCTTTAATGAATAGAAACCTTTAAAAGTTATCCCAAAACTATTTTCCAAGGGTGATTCAATATGGCATGTCCGGATGATTTGAAATACAGCAAAGAGCACGAATGGGTTAAGGTAGAAGGTGATATTGTAACAGCAGGCGTAACTGATTTTGCGCAGCAACAGCTTACCGACATCGTTTTTGTAGAGCTTCCTGAAAAGGGAAAGCATGTCGAAGCAGGCAGGCAGATGGCTGTTATCGAGTCTGTCAAGTCAGTCTCTGACGTTTTCAGCCCTGTAACTGGCGAGGTCATAGAAGTGAACGATAAGCTTTCAGATTCCCCTGATATAATCAATAAAGACCCTTATGGCGAAGGATGGATAGCCAAGGTCAGGATGGAGAACAAAGAGGAGCTTAACAGCCTTATGTCCTCACAGGATTATGATAATTTCACAAAAAAATAGGGTCTCTCCTGATGAGATCTTCCTGTAACATGAAGAACAGCACCATTTACACCTCACAGGCAGGCCATAACCTAGATAAGAAAGAATTTCTTGAATATTTTGAAAAAAAGGTGCGCAAGACAATAAGAACCTGCAATCTTATTGGCAAAAAAGAAAAGATATTGGTTGCCTGTTCTGGCGGCAAGGATTCAACTTCTGTCCTATACCTTCTAAAAAAGCTGACAGAAAACAACAAGAAGATAGTGATAGAAGCAATACACATAGACCCTTTAATAAAAGAATACAGCAGGATTAACAAAAACAACATAATAAGGTTCTGCAAAAAAAACAGCATAAAGCTTCATCTAACCTCTTTCAGGGAGGAATTCAACTCTTCCCTGCCTGATATCCTAAGACTCCTGAAAAATAAGGATATAAGATGGAAATCCTGCATGATATGCGGGATTTTAAGGAGGCATGTCCTGAACAAAAAAGCAAAAGAGCTGAAAGCAACCAAGCTGGTAACAGGCCACAACCTAGATGACGAAGCCCAGAACATAATAATGAACCTTTTCCAGAACCATGTAGAGCTCTTGCCAAGGTTAGGCCCGAAAACAGGCTTAACACAAAATAAGGCCTTTATAGAAAGGATTAAGCCTCTGTACTTCTGCACTGAGGAAGAGACAAGGCTTTACTCAAGACTAAACAATTTCCCTGTAAAATACGAAAAATGCCCGTTCAGGAAAGATGCCTACAGGAAAGATATAGCAGAAATGCTTGACGCGTTCGAGAAGCACCACAAGGCAACAAAAACCTCTATCATTCAGTCCTTCCTAAAGCTTCTTCCTGAATTAAAAAAAGCAGGCAAGGGAAAAGCAAATCTCTGCACAAGATGCAAAGAGCCGTCTTCTGGGGATGTCTGCAATGCCTGTAGGATAATAGAAATGTCAGAAACTTTCCATCAGTCTAGGACTGGTGGCTGAAAGTCAATCTCAATTCAAATAATGGAAAGTTTCTGAGCATGCTCAAGAACCACCCAGTTGGATGGTATGGCTTTAGAGGCTTGAGCCTTGCATGCCACCCATCTATGATGAGTGGTTCTTGACATATTTATACTATCCCAAACACCTAGAAGGGCAACTAAAAATTAAGTATTTTACTAGGTAAAAAATTTTCATTCTGGCAAAATCACTCAAAAGTAACAACACTATCGAAAGATTTAAGGGAGTGCCTACTAAGATGAAGGATAAGAAATAAACTTACCGACGACAAAATACGGAAAATGGAGCATATAGACTATAAAAAACCTATTTTATTGTCGTAAAAATCAGTTTTTATCATTCATTTCG
>JAHWHQ010000033.1 GCA_019323195.1 Candidatus Woesearchaeota archaeon
GAAGGACATAGGGAACTACTAGAGGCTATAGGGAAGCTTTAAGCAAGAGATATTAAGATTTATCCTCACTTGTAGAAGACTTTGAAGAAGCATTGTATTGATAAGGAAATTTCTGGTTATCTTGAGAAGCTTATTAAGAAGGATTTGCATAATAGAATTTTTACCTCTTCTCAATAACCCTTGCATTTCCCTCAACATCGACAAAGGTGACATTATCACCTTCATTCAGACCTTCGAGAAGCTCATTATCAGCATCTGCATCAAGGGTCTCGTAGCTGACAGAGTCCATCACCTGGACCTTATCAGGAAGCTTTGATATCACCTGCCCCTGCTTTTTTATTATGTCAACTGTCTCAACATTATCGTGGTGGTTGAGGTTGATGGATTTCTCGCCTTTAGAGAACAGCCCCTGTATGATAAGCTTTGTCTTCGAATGCGAATGGGTTCCGTAAGCCACTATCTCCTTTCTCAAGACCTTCATGATCTCGTTGTTGACCCTTATGTAGTTCCCTGCCCTAAGCTCCTTGGCTTCTGTCATATCTGGTGTATATGTTGTATTTTATAAAAATGTTTTCTTTTGGTTTCTTTTCCAATCAGAAACGGAAAATCTGGTATCTGGTTTTTGTAGTAACATGTTCTCTCCAGGAAATATTTTTAAGGCTAAATCAGCTTATTTACTATCTACTGATACTCACAAAAAGGAAAGTTTTTTAAATAAATATTCACCTCTTACTCTTGAGATTACTATTACTATTATTACTATTATCTTTTTAGTTTAAAAGGGGGAGGTTTAACTTGATTTGCGAAAAATGCGACTACGAGTGGGAAGAACGGGTAGAGAACCCAAAGTCCTGTCCTAGGTGTAAGTATAGGTTTGATTATGGGGAGGTCAGGAATGGTAAAAATATCCATAAGATATTTGATTGAATCAAGGGTATAAAACTAAGTAAGGAAACAGAAAATGAGGAACAGACATAAAAAAGCTATGAATAAGGATTATGTGAAGAATGATGGTTATAGTGTAAGGGGCAATACAATAATAAAATCAACAATCAAGCCTATTATACATTCTGAATCTTCTTATAAATTATCTACCAAAGATAACTCTCCTATGAGTCATATTGTCCGTAAAGATGTAACTGCACAGGCTAAATCAATCCCTGGAACCAAAGTTATATCCTTCCATGGAACTATAGATCAGCTTCTTAGTCATTATAGCGCGGGAATTGAACATCTGCCACCTGATCCCCGTCCGGATATGGAATATGACGATATTGGAATAAAAACAAAAGATGGATTCATTATTAACATAAGGAAGTATACTCCTTTTTCTTATAAAGTAGAAATTGTTCTGCCAGAAAATTATATTGAACTAGCTGGTAATGCAGTTCTAGAATTATTGAGACCAACTGAGCCTAAATATAAATTGAAAAAAATAAGATAGTGAAACTTAAATGTTTATTATGATAATAAAATGTCCTCTCCAAAACAGGAATCATGTAAAGACCCATTCGCTGGTTTAGTTCATTCTCTTGAAACTATTGTGGATGGCAATCCTAATTGGCTTAGGGATATCGGTAATGGTGTTACTGATATTCAACTAGCTAGAATACATGACAATCCAACTTTCCTAGGAATAGATTCTAATCCAGGGAAAGCTAAGATTGTTTTGGATTATATAGTCAACCGCATACTTATTATTGGAAGTAGCATTCCTCTGAACAGATGTGAAATATACATCAACAAGAAAGATGATATACCCCCGGATAAGAGGTTTTCATTAATTTACTTAGGTGACTTTGAAAAAGAGAAAATACCTTTTCTGGATAAGGATAGAATATTCACTAGAAAAGGGCTCGAAAACTTTTTGTTAGACAAATATAATGAAGGGGAACCAGATAATCTAAAAATTGTTACAGATGAAGAGATGGCACAAGCTGAAATAGTAGCAAAAGCTAATCTTGAAAATAGGGATTTCCCTAGGATCGTTAAAGAAGAAGGCCCACTTAAAGTTTTGATTGTATCTGATGATGAGCAGTATACTCTAAGGGGTAAAGAGGTACTTTCCTCACTCCATCAAAATGGGCATAGATTGTTTGATATTTATAATATTAATACTACTGATTTTTTAAAAACTGAAGATTATAAACCTTCTACGCTGCGATTAGACGTTCTCATATGTGATTGGCGTAATAGATCTGATACCATCCATAGTTCATCAGGGCTTGCTTTTTTGAACACGTACCTGGCTAGACATAAAAAGCTTTATACTTTACTGGTTGTCAATACCAAACAAAATGAATTGTTAGGTGAGAGTTCTTTATGGGACAGTTTACAGAGAATTGTTCTTGAAAGCCCTACTAAGCTAACACATGCTATCCCTTATCCAAGGGGTTCTCAAAATGACCCAGAAAGGGATGCTAGGCACTGGGGAAGACTGATTAAGGAATTTCTATACCAGCCCATGATTCAAACTCTATATGAACTTCATACAGATAAAAAAGATGTACGCAGGAGCATAGCTAACTTACCAGTGCAATGGCCATTATTTAATGCTAGGATTAAAAGTGAATACCCCTCTAAAGAGATTATACTGGAATCTTTAGAAAGAATAAAGGGATGGGATCCAGCAGGAAAAGAGGAACTCTTAAAGAGTCTCCAGCCTTCTAATAAAGACTTTTCTTTGCCTCAAAACATCTATCCTCTTCCTGAACAATTAGGGCCATTAAAAGAAGAGGAGGTTATAACGGTTCTTAATTCAACGAGTCTAGATAACCCTTCTTTGTATATACACGTTCCTTTTTGTAAAAAGAAATGTATATACTGTGATTATACAGTAATTGAAGGGGCTAGTAAGAAGGATCTTGAAGCTTATTTAAAACTTTTAATAAGGGAGTTTGAGATTTTTTATAGATCTACAGGACTGCAGAAACTGAAGCCAGTATCAATACAATTTGGTGGTGGAACCCCAACCTATTACACCTCACCACTAATAAAGAGATTAGGGAAAATTGCTGAAAAATATCTAGATCTTAGTCAATGTAAAGAGATAACATTTGAAACTACTCCGACAACAGCAACACCTGGAAAATTGGATGCTTACAAGACGATTGGAGCAAATAGATGCAGCATTGGTTTGCAGACCCTTGTAGAGCATCTGAACTTATGGTCTAACAGACGGTATCCCTCTAAAATTGCAGAAAGATCGGTGCGTGAAGTTATGAAGAGATGGGATAATGTTAATATAGATTTTATGTACGGATTTCCAGGCCAGACACCTTTATTATGGGTGGGGGATTTGGAGCAGATCATTTCTATGGGAATACCATCAATACATTGTTATGGATTAAGGAGGACAGATAAAACAGACTATCCCCCTTCTCAGGAGTTCCCAGGAATCCTACCCAGAATGCTTATGTATGTCATAGCTGTTGAACTTTTAACAAATGCAGGGTATTCCCAGATATCTGACTCTAATTTTGTTTTGGATCCTGAGAAGAATGCATATATCTATAAGCATAATAAAAAAGGTGGAAACCCGAATATCGGTATTGGTCTCTCATCATATTCAACAATATTTGGAACTTCATCAGATAATGGACTTTTTTACTTTAACTTAGGAGGAAAAGACAATCGTTGCTCCTCAAACCGCCGGAATTATTCTGAGGCTCTGAAAAAAGGAACACTCCCTATAGAAATCGGAAAAGTTCTTGATCTTGATGATAAAATGAAAATGTTTGTAATGCAAGGTCTAAAACTGTCCGGTGTTGGTGATTCTGCTACAGGCATTGACACTACAGAATTTGAGAATAGATATGGTGTATCTTTAGAAAGAAAATTCCCACATACAAAAGATTTACTGGATGCAGGCTTGCTTGAAAGGAAAGGGGACCATATATCACTTTCTTATTCAGGTTTAGCTTTTGGCGATCTAGTCCTTAAAACATACCTGAGATAAATCAATACTCCATAGCCATCCTTGCAGAATATAAATCACGCAGAACCTCTAAGGCACTTTCTACCATAACAACAATTCTTACATCCTCTTTGCTTAAATTTTTTATCTGTTTTTTTATTATATCTAATACATCCTGCTTTGCTTTTACAAAGCTACTTGCCTTACTGAATGAAAAATTGTAAAATAAGTTGTAATACAATTGTATGGATTCCACTACTTTAGCCATAATGTCTAATGCTCTGGGTTCAATCTTCAGCTTATTTTCAATTATCTCGCGGGAAACATTTTTTAAGATGTCTATGACTAAATCAAGTGAAAAAAGGATGCTGAACAGCACCTGATTATTCTTATGTTCAACATAACCGATTGTATTTAGAGTTTTGAGATTGTAGTTGATCAACCTTGTAATGTTATCATGCTTATCCTGCATACTTTCAAGAAGAACAAAATCCCCCTCTTTTGCGCCAAGATGTAAATCCTTTGCTGCATCAATCAGAAGAAGAAATACCCTCCTTAGGATATTATCAAACTCCTTAATAGAGGATACAGAGATATTTTTAATCACAAACTGGTTCCTGCTTTCTTGGATAATATCCAGACCCTGACAGATTCCTACCTCTTTATGTATTACAGAGCTTATCGTGACCTTTTTATTAAATCGATGATGCTCAATTAGAGGATTATCAAATCTGAATCGTATCTGATCATACCCTCTTATATACAACCCCCTAAGTAAGAATATTAAGGAATCCTTATCCAATCCGTCTATCTGTATTTCTGTTTCAGTATACTCTGCATTCCTTTCCCCGCTAGAGACAATAATCCTGTTACCCTCTTCCTTAACATCTACTTCATCGCCTTTTTTTAACCCATGCTCTACTGCCCACTTCCTTGGAAGAGAGACAAGCTGTGTGCTGTCTGCTATCTGTATGATCTTTCTTTTCACCTTAAGGCCACCCCCATGATTTATAATGATGTATATAGTTTTAATAATTTTTTAAATCCATTTATATTTAATAGAAAAATTATCATTTCTATATAAATCTTTCTATTTATATAAAGATTATAAAATTTAAGCAATAATTATATAAAAAACCTGCCACTACTATAGTTATATCACAAAGATTTAGAGGTAAATCCGATGAGGGGGACATAAAATGAAAGCCTTTTGGAATGAAGCCAAAGCAGATGATGAGTACAACGAGGAAGGTGGGATTTATGGAGAGACCTCAAGGGAAGAGCTTGTTGAGGATGACCAGTTAACACCTGAAGAAGACGGGTTTATGCAGGGTTATATGGAGAGTGTTTAAAAATGGACAACTACATTTTTTTTGAAAAAAATAAAAAGAAGAATACTGAGTTAGGCTATGGCATAGACTTTACGGTTGACTGCAAGATGAATGATTTTAGGGATAAGTAAGCAGATACTTTTCTTGACTAAGTGATTTTTTGGACATAAAGCAGCTTAGAGTTATTTTCTTCGACATTAAAAAAGGGCTGAGATATAGAAGTTATAAGAACCTATGCGGGGGTGTTTAATATGTGGGTGTCAGACCCTGGATGCGAGCCGATAATAGTGGACAGGCTGGAAAGAAAGATGTACTGCTCCTCATGCTGGAGGGAGATGCTTAAAAGGCATAATGTCTTTCAATGCCCTACATGCGGGAATAACTATAAAGAACATAAGCTGTCCTGATCTTTTTTGGATCTCAGCTGCCAGCCGCTAGCCCCTGGCTATAAAGCTAGCTGGTAGCTTTGATTATGCCGTAGCCAATTAACCTAAACCTGTTGCCAATCATCCTTGAGATAGTGACCCTTGAGCCGGCCTCAGCACATACAGGAAGCTTTAGCCTGCATTTTATTATGTCTTTCTTAAGCTCATACACTATGCCGACAGTGGCAGCAGAATTTATATTTAACATAAGCGCCTCATTAAGCTTTACAGGCTCTACATCCAGCTCTTTTTTCGAGCCTACAACCCTCTTAA
Source organism: Candidatus Woesearchaeota archaeon (assembly GCA_019323195.1). GTDB lineage: Archaea > Nanobdellota > Nanobdellia > Woesearchaeales > JACPBV01 > JAHWHQ01. The sequence continues at coordinate 5,946 of JAHWHQ010000033.1, forward strand.
GAAGATGAACATCCAGGACTAATTCATCCCATACAGGAGGAAGTTTTCCGCACAGCCCTGCTATAGAGCCGCTTAGCTTATCAGAAAAAACAATAGCAGGATCAAGGCTTGTCAATACTCCGATAGACCCGCCGGGTGTTACCTCTTTTAGGGATGTTCCGCCTGACTTCAGGCCTATGATCTTTGTCTTTAAGGTCTTCCATACCTTCCTGTTCTTTTCCTCTACCATGTAGCCGGGCTTTATCTCTATCTCCTCGCCCTCTTTCAGAACGCCCTGCTTCAAGGCTCCTCCAAGGACACCGCCCTGGATCTTCTTGATATCGGTCCCGGGCTTGTTGACGTCAAAAGACCTCGCTACAAGCATCAGAGGATCCTTTTTTATGTCCCTTGGGGGGGTCTTTATTGTGCTCTCTACAGCCCCTATAAGCGCAGAAATGCCGACATTATGCTGGGCTGAGATAGGTATTATAGGAGCGTCCTTGTACTTTGTTGTTGAAATGAACTTCCTGATCTGCTCGTAATTCTTAAGCGCCTGCTCCTCACTTACAAGGTCTATCTTGTTCTGGACTATGATTACGTTTTCTATCCCTATTATGTCTAAAGCCATTATATGCTCTCTTGTCTGCGGCTGGGGGCATTCTTCACTTGCGGATATAAGGACCAGGGCGCCGTCGATTATGGTAGCCCCTGCCAGCATTGTTGCCATCAGGCTCTCATGGCCCGGGGCGTCAACGAAGCTTACTTTCCTCACTATTTTTGTCTCCTCTTTGCATGAAGGGCATTCCTTTTTTACAGTATAAAGCCCGCATTTTTCACATTTCCTGAAGGTTACATCTGCATAGCCGAGCCTTATGGTAATGCCTCTTTTCATCTCCTCAGAATGAGTGTCAGCCCACTTTCCGCTGAGCCTTTCCAGCAAAGTGGTCTTGCCATGGTCAACATGCCCTACTATCCCGATGTTTATCACCGGCTGTCCTTCTTCTTTTTTTTCTTCCTTAACAGTTTTTTTTCTGGGCATGTTTTATTTTTTCTCTTCCTTTTTTTCTTCAGCTGGCTTTTCTTTCTTGGGCTCTTCTTTCTTCTCTTCTGCTTTTGGTTTTTCCTCAGCTTTAGGGGCCTCTTTCTTGCCTTCTTCTGCTCCTTCTTTCTGGCCTTTTGCTGAAGGGAATATCTCGCTTATCTTCTTTGCGCCTTCCTTCAGTATCTTAAGGTTTATCTGTGTTATCTTCTCATTGATCTTGTGCCCGCATATAGTCCTTCTTTTTTTCTCGCCTTTTTTCAGGCCCGGAAACCCTACCCCGCCTGCAGAGTAAATCTTCTTTCTTACGCCCATTATGCCGTGGCGCATCGGAAAGCCGCAGTAATCAGAGCCTCCTGTGACCTGGAATTCATAGCCAGGCATGCCAAAAGTGTCTCCTGTGACCTTTTCACCTATATTCAGGCCAAGGAACTGCTGCGCTTCCTGCTCTTTGACCTCTTTCTGATAGCATTCACCTTTTTTTGGATTAGCTATGCATAATTTGAACGAAACCATGGTAATGACCTCCTTAAAGTGTTTATAAGTAGAAATTAACGCCCCTTTAAAAAGCTTTTTGTGCTTTACCTGGAAAACTATTGAATATAGCTAAAGAGCGAATTAGCGCTTTCAGGGAATAATTGGCCTTATACAGCACCTATATATTGGTATTGCTCCTGTACTTCAGCAGCTCAGGCCTGCAGCTTTCTATAGTTTCAGAGTTCACAAAGGGATAGAGCCTGCACACCTTTGGCCTTATTTTATATATCCTGCAGTAATATTCGCCTTTCTTCTTTCCCAGGAAGACGCACTTATCATCCCTTAGCTTAAGGACAGGGCTTTTGATGTGCGTGTCGAACTCCATAAAGAACTCTTCCTCATACCCTTCTTTTTTTATTGCCTCGATATCCTTCTTATACAGCTTTACTGTCAGGTATTTGCAGCACTCTGCACATCCCCTGTCGCATCTGAAGTTTTGTGGAGTCAGCATTTTTAATATACATCATCATGATGTTTTAGCCGCCAGAAGTAGATCATATTTTTTTCTTTATGGACCTTAAACAATAAAACAAAGCTTTTATCAATATGAACCCTTTTATATTCCTTTAAATCATATCTGCAGTTCTTATACCTATCAATAGAATTACTGTCATTATCTAATATCTCCTTGATTTTTTTGTTTAGTATAATTGATCTAATCTTATCTTTCTTTGATAGTTTTCTTATTAGTATTTTTAATTCATCTGAGACATCAAAGTCAAACATAAAGACACCTTTTAGACTTAAATCCCGCATAATCTGTCCAGCTCTTTCATAGACATTTTTCTCTTGAATTTATGTTCATTCTCCCATTTTTCACAGTCTTCAATCATCTCTTTCAATAGGCCTTCCTTTACCTCTTTATCTACAAATTCTTCGCCATACATCTCTGCAAACTTATCCAGGGCTTGAGCTTTATCCTTCAAGCCGAATTTTTCTTTTACAACACCCAAAACCCTGTTCGTGTATTCGTTTACGGTTATGCTCATTGAAGTCATTTAATATCACCTGGGGTAATTTTATATTACTTGGAATAACATAATATTATTTAAATCTTTTGTTTTTTGATAAAATGTAAGAAATTTTCCACCAGTTTTGAAGTGGTGGCTGGAAGCCAATCTTTCCCCTATACTGGAAAATTTCTGAGCATGCACAAGAACCACCCTTATGCGGCAAATATGATGGGTGGTTCTTGACAAGAAATAAAAAATTCAGATCATTTTCCTGATAATTTCTTGACATACTCTATAAGCTCTGTAGGGACAGGCATGATTATCGTGCTGTTCTTTTCTGCGGCAACATCAGATAAGGTCTGGAACAGCCTTAGTTGCAATGCTGCTGGCTTTTCTCCAATCTTGTTTGCCGCATCTGCCAATAGCTGTGCAGCCTGTTTTTCACCTGTAGCCAGAATAATCCTTGATCGCCTTTCCCTTTCAGATTCAGCGGCATGCGCCATGGCCCTTTTCATGGTATCAGGCAGCTCAATGTCCTTTAGTTCTATCTTGCTTACCTTTATACCCCATGGGTCAGTGTCCTTGTCAACTATCTGCTGTATCTTATTTGAGATATCTTCCCTTTTCTGGAGGATATCGTCCATCTCGAATTCCCCTACGATATTGCGCATAGTGGTCTGCGCAAGCTGGGAGACAGCATAGCCGAATGTCTCAACCTCTATTATAGCCTTGTCTGCCTCATTAACCTTATAATAAAGGACAGCATTGACCTTCAGGCTGACATTGTCCCTGCTGACGCATTCCTGGGAAGGGACATCCACCGCCTTTATCCTCATGTCAACCCTTTCCCATGATTGTATTATCGGGATGACCATCCTCAGGCCAGGATCCATGATCCCTGCAAACTTGCCTAAAGTGAACTTTACGCCCCTTTCATACTGCTTGACTACCTTTAAGGAAGCCAGTATTATCATAATTATCAAAAACAGAACAGAACTGCCTATGCTAAAAAGTGCCATTTAAATCACCCCAGAATCAGTATAGTTGAACAGGTATTTAAGTTTTTCCTAAATATTTATCTATTCTTCTTAACCCTTCCTCAATCTTATCAACATCCAGGGCATAGCTCAGCCTTATCCTTCCCTCTGCCCCGAACCAGTCTCCCAGGTAGGTTATGACCTTATGCCTCTTGAAAAGCTTCCATACAGCATCCCCTGCATCCTTGACCTTAGGAAGGACGTAAAAAGCCCCTTCCGGCTTCCACAGCTCAAGACCTAAATCCTGCAGGCCTTCATAGATAACATCCCTTCTCTCTTTCCATATCTTGACCTGGTCTTTTATGTACTTCCTCGGGACCTTTAAGGCTTCAAAAGCCATCTCCTGGGCAACTATGTTGGTGTTCATGGATGAATGGGTCTTTATCTCGGTAATCCTTCCTGTTATGCTCTTATCATTAGAGTAAAGGTAGCCAACCCTGAAGCCGCACATAGAAAAGCTCTTTGAAAAAGAGTTGATGGTGACAACATGGTTACCATGAAGCATGTAATTCTCCCTTTCATAGATAAGGTCCTTATAGACCTCGTCAGATATTATCGTGATGTCCAGGTCTGCGCATAATCTCTCTATCTTTTTTAATGTTGAGATCTCCTGTATCCTGCCTGTGGGATTACATGGGGAGTTGATAAGAACAGCCTTGCAGCCCCTTACCTTATTGTCGAAATCCCTTAGGTCTATCTTGCCGTTGATGGTCTCTGTAAATACAGGCTCCAGGTGGTTAAGCTTCATCAGGGGAAGGTAGGAGTAATAGAAGGGCTTGTGCGTAAGGATCCTGTCAGATGGGCTGCATACAGTCCTGAAGGCCAGATCAAGGGCCTCAGATGCGCCGTTTGTTATGATAAAATCATCCTGATGAGAGCCTTTGAAGCCCTTTTGCTTTGACAGTGCATCTCTTAGGTTTTCCTGCCCCTGTATCAGGCCGTACCTGAACTTCCTGTAATCCTTTAGGATCTTAAATACCCCTTCAGGAGGAGGAAGGTCCGGCTGGCCAGAGCCGAAGCTGATAATGTTGTTTCCCTGGACCCCTATGAACATAGAAGGGCTTTGCAGTTTGTTTTCCATATTCTAATATATAAATTGCAGTGGGTATATAAATATAACTGAAAGGATCAGGGAATTATCACTTCTTAAGATGAACATCCATCTGCGGGAACGGTATCTCCAGCTTGTTCCTGTTTAGGGCATTGTAGATCATGCAGTTCAGCCTCTCTTTTGTAGTAAACCTATCCCTGAATGATTTCAGCCAGACAAACGCCTTGAAGTTCAGCGACGATTCGCCCATCTCCATGAACATCACCATGGGGTCGTTTTTTGAGTCAAGATTGTCGAGCTTCTTTATCTCTGCCATCACTGCCTTTTTTACCTTGTCCACGTTCGAGCCGTAAGCGACAGAGAAAGGGACCACTATCCTGGCAACAGGGGTTGGAAGGACATAGTTCTTTATGTTTACCCCTGCCAGCTTTCCGTTGGGGATTATTATCACCTCATTGTCCCAGGTCTTTATCCTTGTGCTCCTTAAGCCTACGTCTATGACTGTTCCGCTTGTCTCTTCATCTATCTTTATTATATCGCCAACTTTTATGCTCCTGTCAACAAGAAGTGAAACGCCGCCAAAGATGTTTCCTAATGTATTCTGAAGGCCGAATGCGACAGCTACGCCTATTATGCCCAAAGAGGCAAGCAAAGGGCCTATCTGAACATCCCATATGTTAAGTATAAAAAGCAAACTAATAATGATAAACACAATCCTGCTGGTCTTGGAGCTTATCTTGGTAAGGTTTTCGTCAATCTCTGACTCCTTTTTTGCAGCCTTCCTTCTTACCCAGGCATTTATTATTATATCCACTACTGCGATAACCAGATATGCTGTTATGATGACAGAAAGCGTAGATACGCTTCTCTGCAGGATATTATTTACTGCTTCATCCAGGCCAAGAGGCATTATTGCCAGCTTAATCCCAAGCAGAAGCAGCAGAAGCGAGACAGGGCCGTGGCTTTTCCTTACAAGCATATCATCAACATCGGTCTTTGTCCTGGCGGTCAGCTTAAGGACGTATTTCTCGGCTATTATGGTTATGAGTTTTGCTACAACAAAGAAGGTTACCAGTGTTATCAATGAATGGGCATATCTGCTCTTTATCAGCTCTTCTATATTAAGCTTAACGGATTCCATAGCTGATACAAAGGTTAATGCCATAGAAATAAGCCATCTTTTTTGCTGTTTAAATATTTTTTGGAAGTAGAAGCTTTCACTTCTCTTCCCTGGTCTCGATAAGGTATGAGCCAGGTATTTTCTTCTTGAACCTGTCCAGGGCCTTTTTTGCAACATCAATATTCTCCTTGTTGACAGAGACGCTGACAACCTTCTGGCCTTTTTTTATCCTGGCAGCGCATCCTATCGGCTTGCCGAACGATTTCTGCATCCCTGTAGAGAACCTGTCTGCGCCTGCGCCGGCAGCCAGGGGGTTTTCCCTCAGGATATGGAAAGGGTAGGTCCTTACCTGCATGAAATACCTTGCAGGGCCTAAAGAGCCTTCAAGAAGCTTGTTGCATGACTGCCTTCCGCTTTCCAGCGCATTGTCCCTTATCTGAAGGCCGTCTTTAGAGACAAGATATAATGAGTATGGAAACCTCTTTTTCAGGTTGCCGGTGTTGAATTTAACTATCTTGGTATTAGATGTTGTCTTGATAAAGGACTTCTTCTTATACTTAGAGATCCTTGTGTAAGGCCGTTCCAGTGCCCTATATGCTACAAATTTCCTTAGCCTTGCCATTATGCCCTTAAGGGTTTATTGCCTGTTTTTAAATCTTTTGTTTTGGGATTTAAAATTTATAATCATAAAATTTAAATATTTGTTCGATAAATAAGCCTAAAAGGCTAAAAATGGCAAGGAAGAGGAAGAAGGCTGTGAGTAGGCCCGTGAAGAGGGCTGTAAGGAAAATACAGGGTAATACCTCCGATAAAGAGCAAAAAAAGGATGCCTTTGAAGCTGGTTTTGAAGAGGTTGTCATTAAATGCCCCAGCTGCGGAAGGGAGTTCAGGGTTGTTAAGTCATCCAGCTTCAGCATGGAAGGGATGCTGTGCCAGAGGTGTGCTGCAGGGGGAGGGGTTGGCCTGGAAGAAAATGATGATTTTTAAGGGTTCCTTAGATTGATCTTTTCTTCAGCTTTTTTATGTGCTCTTCTTTGGCGAACTTCTCATGCACAGGTATGTCCGAGTTGTCAATCTCCATGTTTTTTTCCGCCTGTTCCCTTATTTTTTTCCTTATCCTTCCTGTCTCTTCCATACTCTATTTTATAGCATCATAAAGTTTATAAAGATATTCCTTTTGCGTTATAGTGCAGGATCAGGCAATATAACCTGTAGTGATATGATTGATAATTGAAACAAATGGAGGCTGGTTATTATGGCAGATGATGAGGATATTTATTCTGAGGAAGGAAGAGAGGACCTTATGGATGATGATGAGATAAGCCCTGCTGAGGAGGGTTTTATGGAAGGGGCAGAAGGTGGAGGTCAGGGCGCCAAGTGCAGGAAATGCGGCAAGGTGCTTATGGACGATTTTATAGAGAGAAAGGTAGGGGATGAGGTCTGCAGGTTCTGTAGCGATGAATGCGCTGATGAATATGCAGAAGAGAAAAGCCAGGAGTAAGGCGCCTTTATCAACAATAGCCGGGAAATTCTTTTTTATGATTTATTAGGCACAAACATAAGGAATATAAAGCCTAGGGCGAAGAATGACAATAGGACTATCAGGGCAGCCTGGTAGCTGGCCCTGACAACGATAAAGCCGAATATTATGGGGCCTAAGACGCCTGAGAACTTCTCTGTCATTCCCTGAAAACCGAAAAGCTGGGCTATCTTGTTCTTTGGGGAGAGCTTTACGAGCATAGGCCGTGTAACTGTCCAGACAGCGCCAAGGGCTACCCCGCCCATGCAGCCTGCGATGATAAATGTAGCAAGGTTGGATACCCTGATAAGCAGCAGGATGATAAAGGCCCAGATTATTAACAGCAGCATCAAGGTCTTTTTCGGCTTTATCCTGTCTGATATCTTGCCGAAGATTAAGGAGCCTATTATGGCTGCAAGCGCAAATAAGGCATAGAAATAGAGAAAATTTATCAGGGGCAGTTTAATCTGCTCTCTTGCATAGAGATAGAGGAACAGGATAACAGTATTCATGCCGTCTGTATAGAGGAAGGAGGCTATCAGGAAAGGCAGAACACCTTCATATCTGGGCAGTTTTTTTATGGTGTCTTTTATCTGAAGGAATGCTTTTTTGAGGTTTTTTCCTAGGCTGGTTCCGTTCTTTTTGGTCCTGTCCTTTACAAGGGTGAATGTTATTAATGAGAATGAGAGGAAGAATAAGGCAGTGGCAGGGAAGATGGCTTTTATGCCTGCTAGTGAGTTCCAGCCGTATATGCTAAGGATGGCATAGGCCATGCCGAGGCTTAGTATAGCACCTACATAGCCCAATGCAACACCATAGCCTGAGATCTTTCCCCGGTTTTTGCTGGTCGAGATGTCCACCAGTTTGGCGTCATAGACGTCAAGGGCCGTGTGGTAGCTTAGCATAGCAATCAGGGCAAATATTAATGCCAGGTAGAGAGGCATGTAAGCTGTCAATGCAGTGAATGTGACGCAGATAAGGGTGAAGAAGATTATGTACTTCATCCTCCTTCCTGTTATGTCAGACAGAGCGCCAACAAAAGGGACAAACATTCCTGCCAGGAACATCGAGATTCCGGAAACAAGCCCTATCTGGAACTCGTTTCCTCCAAGGTAAACCTTGATAAGAAGAGGGAAGAAGAAGGTTATGAATAAGGCTGAGAAGGCTGTATTTGCCAGGTCATATACAGACCAGCCAAATATCTCTTTTTTTAGAGTAATTTTATCTCATCCTCTATTTTTTTGGTTATATCTGTAAATATTTCATTACTGAAATATAAAGCTTTCCCAAATCTCAGGCTTACCTTGCCCCTTTTTTTGGGGAAATTTGAGCCTGGCGGGAGTATCTCTGAAAGGCCTTCTATCCTGATAGGGACGACAGGGACTTTCATGTTGGATGCTATCATGCCTATGCCGGGCTTGAGGGGGTTCATCTTTCCTGTCTTGGTCCTTTGGCCTTCAGGGAATATAAGGATATTAGAGTTCCTGTCTATAAGCTCTCCTGTGTATTTTATGCTTCTCATAAAGCCTTTTTTCTGTGAAAACATGTAGAGGTTAAGGAAGACCGTTCCGAGGTTGTATAGTATTGTCCTCGGCCTTTTATCTTCCCGGAAGAAGAATTCCTCTAATGCGGCTGTAGATATGTTGACCTTGATCCTGAACGGAAGCTCGGACAGTATTACCGGACTGTCAAGATGCGACGTGTGGTTGGAGACGAATATTGCCGGACCTTTGAGGCATTTCAGGTTCTCTTTCCCTTTTGTCTCTATTCTGCAGAATAATCTTGTTAAGGGGAATAGGAGAAGGACCTGCATTATGTAGCGTATCATCCTTACCGGCATGCCTAATGTCCATCTCCTGAAGTAAGATGCTCTCGAGGCCTTTTTCCTTATTATGTCCCTCAGCTGCTTTACAGTTGTCTTTTCTGTTATCAGCTCATCCTCGATGTCAATGTTGAATTCCTGCTCAATCGCTGAAACAAGCTCTATCATCTCCAGGGAGCTCAGGTTAAGGTCATATGCCAGCTGTGAATTCGGCCTTATTCCTTTAGGGCTTATCTCCTTTATTTTTGAGATTATGGAGCACAGCTTATCCTCTGCTGTGATGGGCTTTTCCCCCTCTTTTAATCCCTGTTTTTTCAGCACATCTAAGACAGCTCTCTTTTTTATCTTCATCGTTGATGTCCTGGGGAAATCCTCCATGCTCCAGACTGTAAAGCCCTGTATATGCTGGTAAGGGGAAAGCCTGGAGTTTGCTGACTTTATGGTATTCTTTGCCTTGTTCCTGAAGCCGTCTTTTAGGAGAAGAACAGCATGGACCTCTTCCCTGCCCTTTTTTTCCATCCCTACAACGCAGCTTTCCTTGACACCTTTTATCCTGTTCAAAACCTTTTCTATGTCCTCTGGGTAGACATTGATGCCCTCTGGTGTCACTATCATGTCCTTTTTCCTTCCCCTGAGAAAAAGAAAACCGTCCTTGTCAAGGTGTCCTATGTCGCCTGTACGCATCCAGCCTTTTGTAAAGGGATTTTCCTTCTTGTTTTTGTAATAGCCAGGGGTTATGCTGCTTCCTTTGACCATTATCTCATCATCTTTGCCGAGCCTTACGCTGACGCCGGGAAGAACCTTCCCTACAGAGCCAGCCCTCCTTTCATAGGGGGAGTTGCATGATATTACAGGGGATGCCTCTGTCATGCCATAGCCCTGTACTATCTTAAAGCCCATAAGTTCCCAGAACTCTTCAAGCTCCCTGTCAAGGGTAGAGCCTCCTGCGATGAAAAACCTTAGATAAGGAAATTGCCTGTGGATCTTGAGGAAAAGAGGTTTCCTGAACCTGAAGTTTATTTTTTTTGCCAGCCTTAACAATAGGTTAAAAGGCTTTTCTTTCTTTTGCTCATGTACAGATGACATGACCTTGTTCCTCAGGGATTCAAGCAGCCTTGGAACTATCACTATATTTGTTACCTTAAGCTGAAGAGCATCAAGTATCGTCGAGGGCCTTAGCGATGATATATAGACAATAGAGGAGCCTGAATTCAGAGGAGAAAAAAATCCTACTGTCTGCTCAAAAAGATGGCTTAAAGGAAGCAGCGAGAGAAACCTGTAGCTCTTGTCAAGCTTAAATACCTTTTCAAGCGAGCTTAGGTTTGATGTTATGTTATTGTGGGTAAGTATTACGCCTTTGGGGATGCCTGTTGTTCCTGAGGTATAGACTATCTCCACTATATGGCTTTTATCTATCTTTGTCTTTTTTGCTGTAGGGGCTATGTCCCTTAATGAATATTCAAGGTCCTCAAGATAAAAGAATCCTGCTGAGGATTTTAATCCAGATAAATCCTTTGCCTTGTACCTTGTTGTTATGAATATCTTCGGCTTTGTCTGCTGCACTATCTTTTCAATAAAGTCGTTGGCAGACCTTATGTCTATGGGGACAAGGATGGCGCCTTTCAGCACAGCGCCAAGAAATGCTATAGCATATTCAGGAGAATTCTGGCCAAGTACAGCTATGCAGTCGCCTTTCTTTACATCATTTTTCTCAAGGAATGCTGCGAACCTTTTTATATGATCGTGAAGCTTTGAATAAGACCAATAGAATGTCCTGAACTCTGTCCTGTTTATCAATGCTGTATTATTGCCGTATTCCTTGAGCTTGTCTATAAGCCCGAGCAGGGTTTGCATTATACGGATTTTTTGTTTTGCCTGTATATAAATATTGTGGAAATTGAAATTGGTTTTAATACAATAAAAATAAAAAGAAAAAATATAGAATTTTATGGCACTACTGTAGTAAGCTGCCCTGTCGTGCTCTTGGACAATCCTGCTCCTGCTGCAGCCCCTACATCATAGGTTATGGTTACTGTTCCCCTTACTTTGGTTCCGGATGTCAGGCCTGCACAGGCTAATAAGAAATCCGTCGTTCCGTCAGGTGCTATCTGCGTATCAGCTGTTGAAAATGTACACGCAGGCGCGTCTAAAGCTACAGAATCAACCCAGATGCTGTCTGTTAATATGTTCTTTACCCTTAATGTCACTCCTGTTCCTGCTACAGCATTGAATTCTTCGCAGAACATTCCTGAGCCGATCGAGATCACGCATTTCTCTCCAAGGAATTTATCCTGGCTGAATACGCCGAAATATGCAAGCGCTCCTATAGCGACCAAAACAACAAGAATAGCCCAGCCATAGGTCATCAGGAACTCCATCGCTGCCTGTCCTTTCTTCATTTAATTTCACCTCTTTCTTTTTTATCGTAGATTAAAAACCTACTGGAAAGGATTATGGGCGTAGCTAGTATATAAATCTTTTGTTTTTATATACTAGTATACAAATTATGTCAATCAGAAATTCGGGCAGCTATTAAGGGATATAGGACAGGCCGGTTACATTATATCCTGCCCTGTGCGCATTATCCAGCATAAACCAGCTTGGCGTGAAGTTTACCCTATAAGGTCCGTCAACACCGTCCCAGTAGCAGTAATCCACGATAGAGTTTCCAATATCTATCTCTAATCCCAGGTCGCTTAATTTTTTCAGGTTTACCAGGCTTTCTATGCCGTTAGGGGAAGCGCCGAGGTCATTCTCAAACCTCATAAGAAAATCAGGGGCATTAGTATTAGGCTTGTAATAGGACTCATCCACCTCTTTTAGCAGCCTGCTTACGTTCCATCCATCCCCGCTCACATAGGTATAGTTTCCCAGGAAGGGGGTCTTGTTGATAAGGTTTGTTGTCCTGCCATAGGTATAGACTATATACAGGGGGTCCTCGAAGCCTATGATGCTTATAGAGGCATTTATTGTCTCGTTCATGTCCCATGATGCCAGGTTTGTTATATCCCTGATGGAAAATGTAAGGTTTCCGCTGACCTTTATGTTCCATGGGTCATCCTGGGATATATATACGTCATGAAGGGTGATATTAGCCTGTATGTTGAATTTTTCAGCCTTGCCCTGGATGTTCTCTATCCAGTCAGGGAAGGTGGAAAACAGCATCAGGGTCGAGTTCGTGTTGTTTATGGTGCCGTTCAGGACAGCCTCCCTGAAGCTTTTTTCGATGTCGTCCAGGAACTCACCTTCCTGTATGATATGCCCCTCTAATGCCATCAGGGCCCTGAAGGATGATATGTATAATCCCCTTGATGTGTCACGCTTAAGGTCTTTTATGAAATCGTTCATCGACTCAACCCTCATCTCGATAGCGACCATCCTTTCTCCAAATCTTCTGTATCCGGGAACCATGAAGATAAAGACAAATATGATTAGGAAGGCTGTTGTCATCAGTGTGAAAAACATCCCTTTTTTGTTCATAGCATGTAAAATCTTCTCATTTTTTTAGTTGTGTGCAAAGCACTTACTGTCTGCTGGGAGGGATACTCACTTAGTTGTGTAGCAGCCGCATAATCTGTTGGGGCGGGCCGCCGATTTTAAATTTTGTTAAGCAAAATTTATGGCTTTTTTCTTAGTTCTGTTCCGGTGGGGAGGATAAATAATAAAATTCCCGTAGGGAATTTTATTTCCATACCCTCACCTCAGCCTTTATAGGCCCCCACATGAAGGGTATCCTGCCTATCGAATATATCTCAATGTCAAGGTCTCCAGGGCCGAATTTTACGAATAACCTGCCGTCATCGTCGAAATCCAGCTGCTGGAATAATCTGCATATCACATTGTCGACAGCATCATCATAGTAGTCGTCGCAGTCAGTGGTCTCGTCAAAGGTGCATTCATCAGCCCCTGCATATGATGAGGGGACAGGTATCTCTGAATCTGTGCCGTCTTCAAACTCCACATCCCAGACGCACCCTTCAGCCCTTTCAAAGACGCCGGTATAGTTTATGTCTATCCCTACGCCGATAGTATAAATGGCGCGGTCATCAGGGGAGCCGCCGCTTGAATTTAGGGAGTCAGCTGCTGTCCTTACAAGTACGGTATTGTTCCTTCCTTTCAGTATGAGGTCTGCAGGTATGTTTATCATGTAAGGGTCTCCCAGGTTCAGGTAATCATCGCTGAATTCTGACAGGTTATAGAAAGTGACCCATTCCTCACCAGCATCTTTTATCGATGCCTGGGAGCTCCAAAGGTCGCCTGAATAAGAGGTTAGCTTTGCATCATAGACAACAACATTTTCAGGCACATAAAAAGAGCCTTCTGTCAGGGTATTGCCGAACCTTCCGCTTTCTATCGTTATGGGGATAAGGCCGTAGGTCGGAAGCCCGGAGGAAGGTGTGTACTTCAGTTCTATGTAGGAATCAGGGTAAAGCGTGGAAGGTGATATGCCTCCTATTCCGCTGACGTTTATGAACTGGGCCTGGTAGGTTGCGCTTAGTATGTTCTCTGCTATCTTGCTGTATATGTCCTTGAGCTCACTTGCGTCAGAGCTCGCATAATAAGAGCCGTTGCCGCAGTCTGCAATGCCCTGAAGGGTCCTGTTGGCATTATGGCACTCATCAACCGGCCCGAAGCCGATAGAGTATACAGTGGTGTTAAGCTCTGTGTGGGCCCTGCATGAGGAGCAGATAGCGTCGTTTATCGCAGTATCGCACTGCGTCCCGTAGCAGTCAGAAGATAGTCCGCTGCAGTCATAGGAGCCGCTTGTTGCGGTACAGGAGCCTGAGCAGCCAGCTCCGCAGCCGCCGCAATGATACCCGGTTATCCCGTCGCTCATCACGATGATATACCTCTGCCTTGAGCTGTTCACTTCGAGCTGAAGGTCAAACTTGGCAGATCTGGAGTCATTGTTGTACAGCTTTACTGCAAGGACATTCTCGCCTGTCCTTAGGTAGGAGAGGTTGATCCTGCTGTACCTGTTCCAGTATTCTGCATTATGGCTTGTTTCTTCATTGTCGATAAGGTGGCTGTTTAGGTATACCTCTGCCCTGTCATCAGAGAGGACATACAGGTCGATGCCATGGAAGACCTCTTTGTCATCCACAGTAAAATGCTTCCTGAAATAATAGCTCCCGTTTATCATGGTCGTATAGTGCTGCACAAAATCGATGCTTACGTTAGAGGCCTTGGCCTCTCCTGCTGCAAGCCCTATCATCATATTATCCTCTTCTGAGATATAGTCCAGCGGGTCTGCCTTGGAGCAGCTGAACGAGTTCCATGCGCCTGCAGCCACCTCTGCAGAATCACAGCCGTCGGATTCCCATTCCCCTCTGTTGAAGTTGTAGATCTTCATGGAATAGTTTGCAGATATGTTTGACATGAATTTGATCATCGAGCTTACACCGTTGAACGGATCAGAATACGATACTGCAGTGCTGTTTACCCATATCTCCGGAGGCTGGAGCGATGGCGCTTCTTTAACATCAACTTCGTCAACATAGAACCTTTCATCATCCCAGCTAGACCTTGCCCCGAAGCGTATTATGAAATTGCTGACTTTATTGTATGAGGAAAGGTCAAATTCCGCGTACTGGTAGACATGGCCGGAATCGAATGAGTTATATGTTGCCAGGGTATGCCACGCGCCGTCCCATACCCTTACGTTTGCATACTCGAAAAAATCAAAGGAATTCGGGCCTAGCCTCCACCAATAAGAAAGCACAGGGCTTGAATATGATGAAAGGTCTATTGTTGTCTCGGCATAGCCGTAGGAGTCCATGTCCCTGAAGACAAGGACATCAGTACCGCTGTATGCGTAGTATCCTGCATTATTGGCCATTATGAAGACCTCTTCACCTGTATCATCCACGTACCAGTAGCCAGGCTCTACATTGATGTCGTTGCCGTCGATCTGGTGCGCGCCATCACCGTAATAATCCTCAAAACCGTCATACAGGATTTCTGTAACTCCTGCATCAGGCCTGTATGTTATCTCGAATGAGCTGCTGTCCATAAGATACGTGTCTGATAAGCCGCCGCCCGCGACGCTGTAGTTTATCAGGAAATAATCAGATGAATTGTAGCTCGTATTCCCTGAAACTATTGAGTTGATGCTTATAGCTGAATCAACATAAGGGCTGTAGGCGGATTTTTCAAAGCCAAGGATTGAGTGGCTGCTGTTCCAGCTGGAGTCATTGTATGATATGCCTGTCCAGTTATTCCCGCTTTCATCTTCAGGAGGCGCGGAGAGCGGGTAAAGTGTATTATACGTCCAGATGCTGTTCCTGGGAACTAATATGGCCATGCTGTATAATGAGGCGCTCAGCAGGTTATATGCGCGGTTTATGGCGCAGCATATGCAGGTGCTTCCAGATGGGCTGTTGGAGTAGTCGTTTACATGGGATATGAGCTGCTCCCTTGTATAGGCCAGGTCAGGCGTGTAGGTATGCGCGCTTGAGCTGAATCCCACCAGCCCCATCCTGTTTCCTGTAGCGTTCATGATAAGGTTGATAAACTCCTTGTCAAGGCATTTGGCGAGTGATATCCTTCTTGTGTTGGAATCATACAGCTGCGGATCCTCACAGCCCCTTATTGTGCCATAATCATCGCTGTCAAGCTGCCAGTTCATGCTGCCTGAGAGGTCTGTTATAAGGATGACATCAGCATTGAACGCCTCTTTCATCAGCTCAAAGGCGTCTGTTCCAAGCCTGATGGGTATTGTCTTCCCGCTCAAGGAGGCGTAGTCAAGAGAGGAGAAATTTGAGTCGCCAAGATCGATAACATATTCCCCATTACAGTTCATGTCCCTGTAGACAGTCTCATTTCCTATGTTGAAGAAGATGTTATAATCATTATCATAATGCAGGTGCGCGCTCATTGATTTTAGCATACCAGGGACATAGAATGAGTCATAAAGGTTTATTATCCCTTTTATCCCTGGGAAATGGTGCCTGGTCTCATTATGCGCTGAAACAATCTCTGATGAGATGTATACTATCTTGAAATATCCGCCTCCTATATAGCCCTTGGCTGAGTTTCCAAACCTGAACTCTATTGTATTGTTCCCCTCATGGAAGTATGAAATGTTCGCTATATCCCAGCTGTCAGCAGTCTCATTGAGGTTAACAGGATAAAATGTCCCTAGAGGGATACTGTTGATGTAGAACTCGAAATCATTGTTGATGTCAAGCTCCATGTAGGCAGATATTATGCTCTTGTCAGAAGGAAGCTCGAATCTCTTGGTTATGTTCCCGTCGCCTTCATAGCCGCCGAAATAGACGTATGTTGAGGATACCTTCTCACCCATCCCAGTGAGGAATGCCCTGGCGCTTAACCCCTCGATGGCCCTGCCCATCTCTATCCCGGACACCATCTGTTTTGATGATATAAGCTCTGTCACAGGATCATCTCCTGATGCATAGACCGGATCATCATAGCCCTCTATCCAGATGCCTATATTATAATAGCCGGGAAGAAGGTTTCCTATGCTCAGGTTCAGCAGCTTGTTGGCCTTCTCTTCATACCCGCTTACCTGGAACCGTAATGCCTGCTCAAGGATTGTCCTGTTGAGGTCGCTTATATTGCTGCTGTCTATCAGAGCAACAATGCCGGGGCTGTTCATCTCCCCTACTTTCATTGTTGACAGGAGCTGGACAATGTCTGAAGAGAAAAAGACAGGCTGGACGGGCTGGTCTTCCCTCATGTAGAATGAGGGGACTATCATCAGGATCGAAAGCGTAAGTATGACAGCTATCAGGGCGTCAATGCTGAAAAAGAATGCTTTTTTTGAGATATACTTTTTTCCTGCCATTTTGAATTTAGTTGTGTCCTGCCCCATTTTTATCCAGTTGGGGGTAGGACAGTTACTTTTTGTTCTGCACCAAACACATGATGTGTCTGGGTTTTTCATAAATTTAGTTGTGTCCAACACCCTTTCTTTGTTAGGGGTGGGACA
>JAHWHQ010000034.1 GCA_019323195.1 Candidatus Woesearchaeota archaeon
GCTCAGGGTCTATCACGCCAAGCTTCTCCTTGAAGACCTCCCCTGTGCTTCCGTCCAGCGTGATAAAATCACCCTCCTTTATCTCAACCCCTTTTACGCTGAATTTTCCTTCCTTCTCATGGACGCTTATGTCTCCTGCCCCTGCAACACAGCACTTGCCCATCCCTCTTGCAACGACAGCAGCATGTGAGGTCATCCCTCCTCTCGCTGTCAGTATGCCCTGGGCAGCGTTCATCCCCTCGATATCCTCAGGGCTTGTCTCTGTCCTTACCAGTATGACCTTTCTTCCCTCTTCAGCCGCATCATAGGCCTTCTGCGCTGTAAAGACAGCCTCTCCTACTGCAGCTCCCGGCGATGCAGGCAGGCCTTTTGCCAGCAAGACCCCTGAATCCTTTGCGACAGGATCAATCCTCTTATGCAGGAGCTGGTTAAGCTGGTTCGGCTCAACCCTCAGTACAGCAGTCTTCTTGTCTATAAGCCCTTCATCAACCAGGTCAACAGCTATCTTGACAGCTGCATGCGCAGTCCTTTTGCCGGTCCTTGTCTGCAATACCCATAGCTTCTTCTTCTCTATCGTAAACTCCATATCCTGCATATCCTTGTAGTGCTTCTCAACCTTCTTATATATAGAGACAAGCTCATCATAGCACTTAGGCTGTATCCTCTTAAGCTCTGCTATCGGCTTAGGCGTCCTTATCCCTGCAACAACATCCTCTCCCTGGGCATTCATCAGGAACTCTCCGTAAAACTCCTTGGCCCCTGTGCTCGGGTTTCTTGTAAAGAACACGCCTGTGCCAGAATCGTCACCCATGTTTCCGAAGACCATCGACTGCACGTTGACCGCTGTCCCCTGCAGTCCCTTGATCTCGTGTATCCTCCTGTATGCAACTGCCCTTTCATTGTTCCATGAGTCGAACACAGCATCGACAGCCATCTTGAGCTGCTCCCTCGGATCGTCAGGGAATAATTTTCCGGTAGCATTCCTGACAACCTCCTTGTATTCGTCGCATAATTTTTTCAGGTCCTCAGCTGTAAGGTCTGTGTCATATTCAACATTCTTGCTTTTCTTCATCCCGCTTATCTTTTCCTCAAAGTTCTCATGCTGCACCCCCATTACAACATTCCCGAACATGTTTATGAACCTCCTGTAGGAATCCCATGCAAACCTTTCATTCCCTATTGACTTGGCAAGCCCAAGGACAGACCTGTCGTTCAGGCCGAGGTTAAGCACAGTGTCCATCATGCCAGGCATGGAGACAGCCGCTCCTGACCTTACTGATACAAGCAATGGGTTTTCGGGGTCTCCCAGCTTCTTCCCTGCCTTTTTCTCCAGCTCGTTCAGCTTTGCCTCAATCTGCCCGGTCAGCCCTTCAGGGTATTTCCTCCCGAGCTTATAGAAAGCAGCGCATGCCTCTGTCGTGATAGTAAACCCATGAGGCACAGGTATGCCCAGGTTGGTCATCTCAGCCAAGTTCGCCCCTTTGCCTCCTAATGTAAGTTTCATCTCCTTCTTTCCTTCCTCAAAGCTATAAACCAATTTTTCTTCTGGCATATTAACAACCTCCATCAGCTTATTATTATAGTCCTATACTGCTTATCGCATCATTATACTCTACAACTAAGACAGCAATAATAAAACATCAATGATCAAAATCTCTGCATCATGCTAATCCACAAAGTAAGGTTTTAGGGTCATTTATAAATTTTGCGTGTACATAGTAACATGTAATGCTCTACTTTTTTTCGCAGAAATGAGTAGCAACACGATATAAGTTTTAACTACCATAAAGTTTATATATTAGTTGTGTATCAAAGAATAATAACATTAGGGTTACAGGTTAAAAATAAAATTAAAGGAGGGGATTTTATGATAAAAAAATTGACGATATTTTTGTTGATAGGGTTATTTCTTTTGAGCGGCTGTGCAGAGATAAAGGAGCTTTACGGCATACAGCCTTCTGCTGAAGGGCAGCACGGCGAGGAGTACATCCCCATCGAAGAGATCAGGATAGAGGAGATGAACGAGCTTCCTCCTTCTCCGGTTGAAGCCGAAACCCCAAAGGCTGGGGAGATCGCTGAAGAGCCTGAAGAGGAAACCGAGGTGATAGCAGAAGAGCCTGAGGAAGAGAAGGCAGAAACAAAAAAAGAGGCGAAGGTCATCATAGTAAAAGAGACTGATCTAGTCTCCTTAAAGCCTAAAGCAACCGACCCTGACGGGGATGTCTTAACATTCACCTACACCAGCCCTCTTGATGCCACAGGAAAATGGAAGACGACGTACGGAAATGCAGGTGAATACACGGTGACGATAACAGCATCTGACGGAAGGCTGAGCTCAACAAAAGACGTGCTGATCATCGTCAATAAGAAGGAAGAGGCTCCTGTTATCGACGAGGCCCTGCCTGAAAAAGGCGAGCTGAACGCTGATGAAGACTCCACGCTGGAGTTCATGGTAAAAGCCTCTGACCTTAATAACGACCCATTGGCATATTCCTGGAAACTGGACGGCAGCGAGGTCTCTGCTGATGACAGCTATACATATAATATAGGCTATGATGATGCAGGCCAGCATACTGTCAAGATCCTGGTATCCGACGGCGTCAAGGAAGCGAGCAGGATATGGGCGGTCAAGGTCAATAATGTCAACAGGGAGCCTATCCTGGAAAAGATAAAAGACATCAGCGTCAAGGAGACAGGGACGATCGTCCTTGAGCCGAGAGCAGCCGACCCTGATGATGATGATGTCACATTCAGCGTAGACAGCAGCAGATTCAGGAAGGTCGATGGCAGGTTTGAGTGGAAAACGACCTATGATGATGCAGGCGAATACACAGTGACGATAACAGCTTCAGACGGCGAGGATGATACAATCCAGAAAATAAGCATTACAATAGAGAACGTCAACAGGGAGCCTGTAATAGAGGACATCATCCTAGGATAATTTATTTTTTTTCAACAATATTTATATCCAAGAAAATTTTTATAATTTTCTTGCTTTTTGTCAAAGGTGGGGGTACAAATGAAAGCTAATATTTTGATTTTTATGTTGCTGTTATTGATCCTTTCTATTAGCTTGTCAAGCGCCATCAAGACGATAACCGTCAACGAGACAGACTTTGTCTCCCTAAGGCCGAAAGCCAGGGACGAGGACGGTGACAGGCTTTTCTACAGCTTCACCAGGCCATTGGACAACGAGGGAAACTGGCAGACTGGCTATGGCGATGCCGGCAGCTACAGTATAACCGTAACAGTCTCTGACGGCGAATTAAATACCTCAACGGATGTTCTCCTGGTAGTGAATAAGAGGAACATAGGCCCTGCCATCAACTCGTCCTCGCCTGAGCAGGAAGAGCTTGAGATAAGCGAGGGAGACAGCATAAGCTTCAGCGTAAAAGCCTATGACCTTAACAAAGACAGCCTGGCATACGCCTGGCAGGTGGATGATAAGATCATCTCAAGAAAGGCATCCTACACCTACAGGGCAGGCTACACAGACGCCGGAAGGCACAGCATAAAGGTCATTGTCTCTGACGGCGAGGAAAAGGAAGAGAAGGGATGGGATGTATGGGTAAATGACGTGGACAGGAGGTCCCTGCTTGACAGCATAAGCGACATGACAGTAAATGAAGGTGAGACAGTATTTCTTGACCTTCCAGATTTTGAGAGGTACGACCTAAAATACAAGATATCCGGCCCCATAGGCAGGAACAACACCTGGGTTACAGGCTATGATGATGCAGGCGTATATGATATCACAATAACGATCACAGACCAAAACCTCAGCTTCTCCAAAAAAATCAAGGCCACTGTCATCGACATGGACAGGCAGCCGGTATTCACCCCCATCTCCTCTGTATGGATGAGCGAAAACAAAAAAGTAAGCATCGACCTGGAGGCATACGACCCTGATGATGACAAGATAGAGTTCAGCGCTGAAAACCTGCCTGACGGCGCTTCCCTTGAAGGCAGCAGGTTCGAATGGGCTACAGGCTTTGAGACAGCAAGAAAAGAGAACGTCCTTGACAAGGCCCTTGACAAGTTCCATCTCCTCTACAAGCCTTTTAAGATAACCTTCATAGCCAAAAGCAAGGGATTAGAGGCA
>JAHWHQ010000035.1 GCA_019323195.1 Candidatus Woesearchaeota archaeon
ATGGAGGTCGAGCATATAGGGCTGAGCAGCGACATAGCAGCTGCCCTGGCAGGAAGGCCTGAGATAGATACAACGTCAAAGGCTAACGACACCTATTCAGAGGAGATTGCGCTGGCACAATATAATATGGCGCTGGCGCTTGCCAACCTTAATATATATGTCAGGAGGGGGTTTGCAGCAGATAATGAATTTGACCTTCCTATAATAACATGCGGGGATGCAACACCTGCAGTACCTGTCATATATTTCATGAAATCAGACCAGACAAATATCACTATGCAGGGAGGCTGCATCATCGCAGAGGCAAGAAGCGGCGTTGACATATTGAGGATGAAGGACAGGATGCTTTATTCTGCTCTTGGCATAATGAGGTGATACCTTTTGGAAGATGTTAATGAGGCTGAGAAAAAGGATGAAGAGATAAAGGAGACAGAGGAGACGAAAGAGACAAAAAAGGAGACAGAAGAGGAAAAAAAGGTATCTGACTGGATGCTGGTGGCTTCTGTTGTTATACTTATCCTTATCATAGGGGTTATAATCGGCCTTAGGTTCTTCAGGAGGCAGGAGGTAATGACAGTACGTGATATGCACCTATTGAACCTGGATGGGAAGCTGAAGCCCGAAGAGGGGTATATATACAACGGATATTCTTTTGTCTATGCAAACGGGCTTTGGTATACGCAGGTGCAGACAGCATCAGGGACATCGCAGTTTGATATCCCGCTGCATTACGGGCCTGAGCAGCTGGAGGATGTTCCTGTCGAGGGGGAGCTTAATTATACACTGCTTGATTCTGTAAGGGGCGTATATGTTACTTTCGATCCTTTGGGCCCTGAACTGCAGTATGTTGCACTGGCTGTGGGGGAGTTTGACCAGAGCATAACAAAGGCTTTCAATAAGCTGCCTGTCGCTGCCTGCGACAGGAATGAGACAACAGCATGCGCAGGAAGGCCTATCATAACGTGCAATAACACGAAGAACCCTGTCTTTTACCTGCAGCAGGAGCCAGAGGCAAGGGTGATCCTTGATAACAACTGCATGATCGTCCAGGGAATAGGGCCTGAGATAGTTAGGGCTACTAACAGGCTGCTGCTTGGGCTTTACGGCATAATGCCATAAAAGAGGATATTGGAATTTCCTGCATTTAGGATGAGATTAAACATTTAGGGAGTGAGTTCTTTATGGAACACTATTTTTCTGAAAAACAGACATCCAGGCTGAGGATAAAGGAGATAAATGAATCTTTAAGGGGGAATTCGTTTAGGTTTTGTACAGGATCAGGGGTCTTTTCTGTCGGAAAGGTGGATAAGGGGACAGAACTTCTGATAGAGAAATGCCTAATTAAGGAGGGATGGAGGATACTTGACATGGGCTGCGGCTATGGTGCTATCGGCATTTCTGTTGCAAAAGCATTCCCTTCAGCTAATATCCTCATGGCAGACATAAACCAGAGGGCTGTCAAGCTGAGCAGGAGGAATATTGGGCTGAATAAGGTGGGGAATGCGGAAGCTGTGCAGTCTGACCTTTACAAGAGGATTGAAGGAAAGTTCGATTCGATAATAACAAACCCGCCGCAAAAGGCAGGAAAAAGTGTGTGCTTTGAGATAATAGAAAGGGCAAAGGATTATTTGAAAAAAGATGGCTTGCTGCAGATTGTTGCAAGGCATAACAAGGGCGGCAAAGAGCTTGAGAGAAAGATGAAAGAGGTTTTCGGAAATGCTGAGGACATAGCAAGAAAATCAGGGTACAGGGTTTATGTTTCTTGTAATTAAAGGGGCAGAAAGACTATTTTTTATGCAAGAAAAAATATAGCCTAAGGCGACAGTATGACGGAAGAAAACTTTTTGTCGAGCTAGGAGAGCTTTTTAGTAAATTATTCTAGTGGCTTTGGCGTTTTTTTTGGCTTTGTTTTGGGCTAAAAACAGAAAGTTTTATATATTAATACCATATTAATTTCATATTAAGGTGATATTATGGTACAAGCAATAATAAACATTGAAGAAGAAACTAATAGAGTTTTGAATATAGTTAAGGCTAAATTTGGGCTAAAAGATAAAAGCGAAGCTATAAATATAATGGCTGAACAATACGAGCAAGAACTTCTGGAACCTCAACTTAGACCAGAGTATTTAGAAAAGCTTAAGAAAATAAAGAAAGAGAGGGGAATTCGTTTCAAAAGCGTGGGCGAGTTGAGGAAACATATAGAAAATGCGTGAATTTGAAATCAAGCCAGAACTTAATAAAAAATTAGTTAAGCTATCCAAGAGGGACAAAAACAGATTCGAAGCAGTGATGAAGAAAATTGAAGAAGTAGTAAGTTCTGGTGACATTGAACATTATAAGAATTTACGATATGACATGAAAGATTCTAAAAGAGTTCATATTGGTCATTTTGTTTTAATCTTTAGTTATGATAAATCTAATGATTTTGTGTCATTTGAAGACTATGACCATCATGATAACATATATGGATAAAGCCCAAAACCCTTTCCAGATTTAGCCGATTTTTTTATTGAGTTTATCATATCCTAAGGTGTTGCTTTACGCACCGACCCCTACGAAGCGGGGGGAGGGAAGTATGACGGAGGGACGTAACATATTCTAGGGGCGACTTTCTCCACTCCTCTTGAGTTTGAAATTGTCATACATCTTCTTTAGAAATATAGTTGGTAAGATTATATGCAACATATAAAATATAACATCAAATTTTTGAATTATATTTGATTTTTGGATAGCTATATCAAATGGATATATTGAGTTATATACTGATAACACTATATAGTAGACTACAAAAGCCCATATAACATAATAGAATGTGTAATATATTGGGATAAAAGAATAAGATTTTGGCATTTTTTTCAAAATAACCATTATTATAAAGAATAGACTTAAAATAAACACAGTAGCAGCAATATAGTATAACCAATAATTTAACATAACAAATCCTACTTCCTGAAATTCTTTCCACTTAAGATATATGTCATAATTTCTAAATAACACTGTAAATAAATCATGCAATCCAAGGTAGATAATTGCTACAAGATAAAGGATGTAAGTTATTTTAAGTCTCTTATCCATATTGATTATTCAAGTCTAATATATATAAATAAATATCTATAAGTCGCCCTCTTCGCGTTACGTCCCGAGTAATATTTTGGGTAACAACCAATAAACGAACTGCTACCTCTCAACTAAATAACCCTGACACCTTCTCTTGTCAGGGCAACAAGCCTTATCCCCAGGCCGAGATGCAGAAGGGCAGAGATCACTGCCATGTGCTCCCTTCCTTCTCCTGATACGATATTAAGGGCAACCTCCAGGTCGCTTATCTTCCCTTCTAACGCTTTCCTTATTTCAGCGGACATCTCTGTTATGGTCTTTCTTGTGTCGATTGCGATTATCTCTACTTCTTTTCCTTTGTTGAGGTTTTTGCTTGTAAGCCTGTCCTTAAACAAGCTGGTCGTCACTAAGAAGACCTTATTCCATTCCATGCCTTCTATTACCTTTGCAACATGCGCGGATGTCCCTTTTCCTTCGGATAAGCATGCGATCAAGTCTGTCATAATGCGGGGAAATCAGTAAGTTTTAAATAGTTTTTCTATCCCATATTGCATAAGAGGTGGTTCATATGGGGCTTTTCAGCGCTAAGAAAGGTTTACGGAAACTGTGTATTTTAGGGTATATCATTCTGATATTTTCTGTTTTTATACTGCTGTCAGGATGCATCAAGGTGGAGCAGAGCGGGAGGAAAGTGGCTGAGTCAGAGGACGGGACTGTTGGATACTCCCCAAAGGCGGAAGAGGAGGCGGAGCCGGAAGAGCCTGAGGAGATTATTAAGATACCTAATGATATAAGGGAGATGCTTGAAAGGGCAGAGAATAAGCTTAAAAGCTATTCCTATAATTATAAAGGGCCTGCGAGTGAAATCGCATACCAGGTTTATGTTAACGGGGATAACATGAAGATAGTGCTCCCAAAGGCGAATACCGAGGAAAAGGACAAGCGGTATAATACTGTTTATCTTGATATGGCGGAGAAAACAGCACAGGCATACTGTATAGGGTATTCTGCATGCGAGGGCAAGACAGGGAAGATAAAAGACCTTGATTATGGGGATACTTATATCGAAACGCCTAAGGACTGGCTTGATAAGATAGAGAGGACAGAGAAGATCGATGAAAGGCGGGTTGAAGGAAGGGATGCTGTCTATCTGGAAACAAATGCAGGAAGGATGGTGATAGAGTCCTATTACGGCTTCCTTTACAAGGTGGAAGACGGAAGCAAGGTATGGGAGTTTACAGATGCTAAATTTAATTCTGTCGGGAAGGAGGATGTGATGCCTTCATAGCAGGCTGTGCTGTGATTTAGTAAAAGACAAAAGTTTTGCATAATTTTGTTTGTCTTTTACAACTTAGAAGACGAAATCTATCATGCATTACTTATGTCGTCTTCTAATTAAGGATAAGCTTTATAAAGTGCCTCTTATTAACCAGGACTATGTTCAGAACAATATTTTTTCCGCTTAAGATGATGCTTATATTCCCGTTTCTGTTATTTGTCTTTATGTTCTGGGTGTGGATGCTTGTTGATTGTATCAGGTCTGAATTAAAGGATGCTGACAAGATAATATGGGTCCTTATCATATTCTTCTTTAGCTTTATAGGGGCCCTGATTTACCTTATCTTTGTGAAGCTTAACAGGAATTATAAAGGTATTTCGGTTAAAATGAAGACGGACAAAAAGATAAAGAAGCTTTATAGGAGCAGAAAAAACAGGATAATAGCAGGTGTCTGCGGAGGGATCGGCGAATACTTTAATGTAGACCCTACGCTGATAAGGCTGTTGTGGGTATTTCTTATCTTTATAGGAGGATCAGGGATATTTGCCTATATCATAGCCTGGATAATAATGCCTGTCAGGGAATAAGATGCTATTGACACTGATGGAGATAGTGGACATAGTAATAATGAGCTTTGCAATAGGCTATATCTTCTCTGATTTTTTTGTGAGGGAGCCTCTGGAGGGTTATGATCCACTGAAATACTACCAGAAAAAGCCGCTGTTTGAGAATATCAAGTTTGCAGCGATGATAGCTGCTCCTGCGGTTGTTTTTCACGAGCTGGCGCACAAGTTCGCAGCTATCATGTTCGGGGCGTCTGCCACCCTGCATGCTCCGTATTTCTGGTATGCTGCGGTTGTACTGCTAAAGATGATGAACTTTCCGCTGCTGTTCTTTGTAGGAGGTTATGTGAGCCATACGCCTTTGCCGCCATTGCAGTCATCAATAGTGGCAATAGCAGGGCCGCTCATGAACCTTCTCTTATGGCTGCTTTCAATGGCAGTGGTCAAATACGGGCTGGTTGACAAGAGGTATTATAAGATAGTTGTTGCCATGGGGAAGATCAACCTGTTCCTGTGCGTGTTTAACATGCTGCCTCTGCCTGCATTTGACGGCTATCATTTCTTTTACGGGCTGTACAGGGCTTTTTTCTGAAGGGATGATTCAGGGAGTTAAGGCTAATGTGATTTTTTTAGGGAATTATATTATAAAATATATTAAATAATAGAAAGTATTATAAAGTACATAATGTAATATATTTCAAAAATGGGCAAGAAGCCGATATCAGCAACCATTGATGAGGAGCTTATAGCCTGGATAGGCCAGAAGATAAAAGACAAGACAAGGTTCAGGAATAAGTCGCATCTTATCGAGATTGCGCTGGAAAGGCTTAGAAAAGAGGATAAGTGAGCAGCTGATATTGCGTAAGGCATTGCAGAATGGCTGTAAATAAAGGAATGATATTATTATCTTAAAAAGAGGCTGGAAGAATGGCTTTGTTCAATAAAAAACCTTTTTCATACGATATAATCAGGGAAGGGGAGGATGTTATCCTTCAGGTCAATTGCGAGAACTACTCAAGGGTGCCTTCCCTGGAGGATGACCCTGTCGCGATGTCCAAGACCATAGACATACTGAACCAGGTCGGGACGATAACAAAGATCGTGTATTTCCAGAGGAGGAATATAGAGTATGACTACTCGCAGACAGCGCTTATAAAGGAGATAGGGGACCTCTACAAGAAACTGCTGAAGCAGAGGGAGATCTTCAGGTATGATGCGTTTGTCTATGACAGGGCGTGCACAAAATGCGTCGATAAGTGGTATTCTGACATGAGGGATGTGCTTTCAAACATGCTCAGGTCAGACCCGATAGGGGCCTATGTTGAGCTGAAGAGGATGCTGAGGGATGAGGGCATAAAAGAGCAGAAGGCAGCAGACCAGAGGTGCAGGAACTGCGAGAGGAAATACATGGCCCTGGTGAGCAGGGTTGCACAGCTTCTGGAGAAGACAAGGATAATATCGATAGCAAAGCCTCACCTTGCAGGCTATAAGGTGGGGTCAAGGGACGTGTACAGGATGATCTTTAAGCCGCTGATAAAGCCGGACTTTCTTTTCACGAAGCTCATGTCAAAGTTTCCTGAGGACGGGGAGGAGCTGGACTCTTATATGGTAGACAATACTGAAATTACCATCTTTAACCTGCAGGATACTATACAGCACCTTTACCACATTAACCCTACTGAGTTCAGGCTTAGCGAGGACCAGTATGAGATACTTGATTCTGCAAGGAAGATAATGACAGAGCACAAGCCGAAAAGGTCTGAGTTTGTGGACCCTGAAAGGATGAGGGCTGTGTTCTATAATATCGGCCATGACCTTATAGATGAGCTGGCAGAGTTCAAGAAGATAAGGATGACAAGCAGGGAGATAGACGAGCTTACAAACATCCTTGTAAGGTATACAGTAGGGTTCGGCCTTATAGAGATCCTGCTGAAGGATGAGAAGATCCAGGACATAACGATAAACTCGCCGATGGGTGAGATGCCTATATTTGTCGTCCATGAGGAGTTCGGGGACTGCAAGACCAACATAATGCCTACAGGGACAGAGGCGGACTCATGGGCGTCAAAGCTGAGGATGATCTCAGGAAGGCCGCTTGATGAGGCAAACCCGATACTGGATACAGAGCTTATAATACCTGGGGCAAGAAGCAGGGTCTCTGTAATAACATCCCCGCTGGACCCTACAGGACTGGCGTACGCCTTCAGGAGGCACAGGGACAGGCCGTGGACACTTCCCCTGTTCATACATAATAAGATGCTGAACCCTTTAGGCGCAGGGGTGCTGAGCTTCCTTGTCGACGGGTCAAGGACGATGCTTGTTGCTGGGACAAGGTCTGCTGGAAAAACTTCGCTGCTTGGAGCGATGCTGACAGAGATCATGAGGAATTACCGCATAATAACGATAGAGGATACGCTGGAGCTGCCGGGGGAGTCGTTGAGGAAATTAGGCTATAATATCCAGCAGATGAAGGTGGCCTCGGCGATGACAAAGGCTACTGCAGAGGTTTCGGCAGAGGAGGGGATAAGGACGACGTTAAGGATGGGGGATTCATGCCTTATCGTGGGAGAGGTGAGGTCTTCAGAGGCAAGGTCACTTTACGAGGCGATGAGGGTAGGGGCACTGGCAAATGTGGTGGCAGGGACAATACACGGGGATTCGCCGTACGGGGTCTTTGACAGGGTTGTCAATGACCTGGAGGTGCCTAGGACAAGCTTTAAGGCTACGGACATAGTGGTGGTGGCAAACCCGATACGCTCGGCAGACGGCCTGCACAGATGGAGGAGGGTTACGCAGATAACAGAGGTAAGGAAACACTGGGAGCAGGACCCCTTGCTTGAAAACGGGTTTTCTGACCTGATGAAGTATGACAGCAAATCAGACGAGCTGCAGCCGTCAGATGACATGATAAACGGCGAGTCTGAGATACTTAAGTCGATAGCAGGGTCTGTGAAGGAATGGGCAGGCAACTGGGATGCTGTGTGGGATAATATACTCCTGAGAACAAAAATTAAGGAGACTATAGTCGATTTTGCTGTAAAGCAGAAAGAGCTGTCGCTTCTTGAGGCGCCTTTTGTCATACAGTGCAATGACGAGTTTCATAAGATATCGGATAATGTGAAGGAAGAGATAGGGTCGTTGGATTCAAAAAGGATATTTTTCGAGTGGAACGAATGGCTCAGAAGAAGCATAAAAAAGAAAAAGATGAGCTAACCATAAAATGCCTGCTAATAAGGACATAAAACAGCTGGTGGAAAGGTACAAGCAGAAGCTGGAAGAGGAACTGGGGGGCAGCGTTAAGGAGCCTCAGGGCCAGGATGAGAGGATAGTCACCAGGGAGTACATGGAGTTCAAGGAGGAATACCTGCCAGGGCATCTGACGTTCTATGAGAAGCTGTGCAACCTTTCTGAAAGCCTGGTCAGGATAAAGGCAGAAAAGAAGAGGGAGCAGGGACTTCAGGAGTCGATAAACATATGCCACCTTAATATCACGCCGGCAGGAGCAACGTCCTTTTCCATGGTAGCTCCTGTATTTTTTATCATTCTGATGTCTGTCATATCAATATTATTCCTGCATTCCTTTTTTTTTGTCCTATTTTTTATCATACTTGGTATCTCGCTGATAAAGCCGCTGTCAAGCCTGCCGGAATTCCTGGCAAATACATGGCGGCTTAAGGCGTCCAACCAGATGGTACTGTGCATATTCTATGTCGTGACATACATGAGGCATACATCCAACCTGGAGCTTGCCTTGAGGTTTGCATCCAACCATATCGCACCGCCACTCAGCCTTGACATAAAGAAGATCATATGGGACCTGGAGACAGAAAGGTATTCCACGATAAGGGAGTCGCTGGAGGCGTACCTGCAGACATGGAGGAAATGGAACCTGGAGTTTATCGAGGCGTTCCACCTTATAGAGGCATCGCTTTATGAGGGGGATGAGAAGACAAGGATATCTACCCTTGATAAGTCATTGGATGTCATACTGACAGAGACATACGAGAGGATGCTGCACTATGCGCAGAACCTTAAGAGCCCAATAACGATGCTGCATATGCTGGGGATCATACTTCCTATACTTGGACTGGTGATACTGCCCCTTATCGTGAGCTTTTTGACTGATGTGAAATGGTATTATATATCCCTTATCTATAATATCGGGCTGCCTGTCATGGTATTTTACCTGGGAAAGACAATACTTTCAAAAAGGCCGACAGGTTATGGAAGCACTGATATAAGCGAGCTTCCTGAATACAGGAAATATAGTGGGATATTGTTTAAGGTGGGAAGGAAGGAGGTGACGCTTTCCCCTGCTTACCTTGCTTTGATAATGGCATTGATGCTTTTTATCGTAGGGATAAGCCCGATATTCCTGCGTGCCTTTATCCCCAGTGAGGCAGGGCTTGGCTTTGGGGATTTTGACGAGACATCCACCTGCCAGAGGGCGTTCTGCCTGCTGGATTACCGCATGAGCGAGACCGGCAAGGTTTCAGGGCCTTTCGGCCTGGGGGCTTCATTGCTGAGCCTGTTTGTCACGATAAGCGCAGGCCTTTCCCTGGGGTATTACTTCAAGCTGAGGTCAAAGAACGTCATCAAGATAAGGAAAAAGACAGAGCAGATAGAGCAGGAATTTGCCTCGGGATTGTTCCAGCTTGGGAACAGGCTTGGGGACGGGCTGCCGGCTGAGACTGCGTTCGGGAAGGTAAGCAATGCCATGCAGGGGACTGTATCAGGCTCTTTTTTCCAGGCTGTCTCCATCAATATAAGGAAGCTGGGGATGGGGGTGGCTGAGGCGATATTCGACCCAAGGCACGGGGCTTTAGTGCATTTTCCGTCTAACATTATAGAAAGCTCCATGAAGGTGCTTATCGAGTCAGTGAAGAAAGGGCCGAGGGTGGCGGCAATGGCGCTTATGAACATCTCAAGGTACATAAGGGAGATACATAAGGTTAACGAGCGCTTAAAAGACCTCATGGCAGAGGTTATATCCTCTATGAACTCGCAGATAAAGTTTCTTACTCCTGTAATCGCAGGGATCGTAATTGGGATAACCTCTATGGTTACGACAATACTTGGGAAGCTGTCATTGCAGATGAAGGAGCTGACAACAGGGGCAGAGGAGGGCCTAAGCAGCGCTGTGGCAGGAGGCTTTTTCGGGCAGGGCGTGCCAACATATTTTTTCCAGATAATCGTTGGCATATACGTTGTGCAAATAACATATATCCTGACAGTGCTGTCGAACGGCATAGAGAACGGCTCTGACAAGCTGAACGAGAGGTACCTGCTGGGGAAGAACCTGGTAAGGT
This sequence comes from Candidatus Woesearchaeota archaeon, assembly GCA_019323195.1. Lineage (GTDB taxonomy): Archaea > Nanobdellota > Nanobdellia > Woesearchaeales > JACPBV01 > JAHWHQ01. Next base: position 10,212 of record JAHWHQ010000035.1, read on the forward strand.
CAACACTGCTGTACTGCATCGTCGCTTCGGCTATTATGATTATATTCAACATGATCGCTAATAAGATAATGCTGGTCAGCCTGATAGGCGGGTAGATTTCTTGCAGAGGAATGAGAATTGCAGGGCAGCTAGGGGAATAAACCGATAAAAATATAAAATAATCTATGATACAGGGTATAATGCGCAATTTATGGGATAATCTTGCAGGGTATTTTAGTGGTTCTAATGCCAGCTCCTCGGACAATATTGAAATCATTGAGCCTGTTCTTATAGAGGAGCTCAAAAAGATAGATAATCTCAATCTGATTGATTTTGGCTGCGGTTCCGGTAATTTCTGTAAAAGGGTATCTCCTTTTGCCAGAAGGGTTCTTGGGATAGACAGCTCAAAGGAGATGATAAAGACTGCCAAGGAGAAGAACAAATCAGGCAATACAGAATTTACCAACAAGCCTATATATGACCTGGACATATCCTCCTTTAATGTACTAAACGCAGAGTTTGTTACAGAATTCATGCCAGACGAGGAGCTATCCTATCTTTTGGATTATCTTGCCAAAAGCAGCATAAGAAAGATATTAATGGCTAACGACAGGTATGAATTCATCAAGGAGACCATAAAAAGAAAAGTAGCGAATTATGGCATTGATGATGGTGGCTATACCATAAATCTGAATGGGAATATAATCAGGATATACCCCCGCTCATCCGGTTTGTTGAAAAGCATGTTCCAGAGAAGGGGTTTTGAGCTGGAGAGGCTGGAGGAGTTGGGCTTTCCTGAGGAATTTCTTAAAAGATTCCCTGAGATGAGGGAAAGAAGTATAGGCATGGATGCATACAGCGTTTTTGTTTTTGGGAGGAAATAAGATATATTACTCCAAGAAATTGATGTTCACTAATCTTCTTAGGAATAGCTATTAGCTTAAGGAATATTTGTCATCCAAAGATGCAGCGATATAGCCCGTTATGGCAAACACCAGGGCAAATTCGCAATAAATCGAAGGGAACATGATCCTGTAAGCAGGGAATATGGCTATGAACAGTAATGCAGGTAAAGTGCTGATAAGCACCGCGGAAATTCCTATAAGGTATAGCCTTCTTCTCATTCTGTTTCTCTCTTTCTTGCATCTGTTCCATATTAAACAGCACGCAATTGAAATATACCCGAAATAATAAAGAAAGTAAATGAAAAACAGGACATTTCCTGGATTAAGTAAGATGTTTCTGACTGTAATGAAGACAGCATGGCATGTTCCTCCTGTCACGAATCTCTCCTGCGATAATGGAAGCATTGCAAAAATCAGAGCCGGAACGTATAATGGGAGGGGCTTCCTTTTGGAATGGATGAGCCTAAGGGCAAAATGAAGCCCGACAGCAGGCAATAGGGTATATGCGATGAACCCCAGCGAACCCCAAAGAACAAAATTATCTGAGGTGCATAGCATGAACTCTGTAAGCTGGTAGAATCCCAGAATAAAAATGAAAAGCGCTGTAAACCTGGAAACTATCGATCTCCTGAACCTGAGCAGTATAATCGTCCCTATGGCAAATTCAACCAAGGAGGTTATGATTGAAACATGGGGGCTGAAGCACATAACCATGATAGAATCCTTATCCTATATTAAGTTAATGGAAATATAGAGAAAGACAAAAATAGGTTATAATTTGTTTGTCTTTCTCTATTTAGTAGCGGCTATTTATTATAACTTACTTTAGTCCGCTACTAATACAGAGGAAATGAGCTTCATTTTTAGGCAGTAAAAAAGAAAAAAATGGGACCTGCGGAATTTGAATCCGCGACACCTAGATCTCTGATAATCATCGGCAGATGCCTCATCAGATCTTTTCTGCTCTGGTCTGGAATCTTCAGTTTCACCTTTTTAAAAACTAGTGCTCTCCCAGGCTGAGCTAAGGTCCCATCAGGGATAAAGAATAAGGAAACCATATATAAACTTTATTGTTGCATCCCTATGTTAAAGGCTCATGTACTGAATTCTTGAGTTGATTCCTCAAATTCACCCATATTAAAGGCTTTACGGAAAGCTAAGATAACAGCCCTGATCTTAACATCGGCATATCTTGGTCTTAACTTTTTTATCATCTTGTAAAGCAGATCATCATTTTCAATCAAGTCCTCCAACCTTTTTATGCCCTCAGTGATGTCCTCGCTTCTTAATAATTGAACTCTATCAACAAGTTCAGAGAATATGTCTTCTCCAAGTCTCCTATAATGGTGTTTGGAGCCCTCTCTCATTTTTTCAGAAATATCTCTGGCAAATTTCTCCTCTTCACTCTCGATCTCCTCTTTGAGCTCTTCTTGAAGCAGAACAGCCCTTACAAATCTTGATATAGCTTCATTTGTTGATTTATTGAAGAGTTCCTTCCTGAAAGGTTTGTAGAGTTCATCCTCATGATAGAATATGAGCTTAAAAAGGTGCTTCAAGAGCTTTTCTACATTAGGAGGCCATTCCTTAATTAGCTCTATCAGATGCAGCTCTATTTCCAGAACATCATAGGTTTCGCCAAAGAGCTTTACAAGCGCCTCTTTTTTGCGCTTCTCATAGAGAAAAATTTGAGATAAGCTTTCAATCTCCTTAATTTCTTTTAGGCGTCCCATATCATCTAATATCTCTTCCTCTAGTTTTTTCTCATCTCCTATAGTTATTAGATCAGGAGAGATCAATGACTCTATTTTTTCCAATATGGGAAGAATTTCGTTAGAAGCTGGTGGCGCCTTCCTCATATTTGCAGGCGAGAACTTCTTACACAGTTGTTCTCTTTGTTTCCAGTTGGATATATGCTGCTCCCATAGAGGAATGCATTTTTCATTATCAACAGCCAGCTCTTTAGCTATATCTTTCTTATCCCCAAAAATATGATTTAACAACCCCATATAAGAATTAAGAACAATAAGATATATTAATAAATCTTTCTTTAAACGAGCCTATCTCTAAAAGATTAATATACTATCTCTTCTTCGTCTTTAATAATCTCTTCATCCTGCCCTTCTTCAGAACCAGTATCTTCTTCACCGCCTTCTGCGGGTTTTTTATCATTGGTAGCGGGCTTTTCACTGCCTTCTTCAAGGACCTCAAGCTGGCCGAACTTTCCTGTCGAAAGCTGCTTCTCTCCCTGCCATTCGCTTACCCAGCCGTTTATTATGTGGATCTTGCTCCCTACATTGACCTGGTCAACCTGCTCGTTCCATAAGGTCAGTGTTATCTCTCCTGAAGAATCCTTTATCTTGGCGTTGCAGACCCTTCCTTTTTTTCCGAACTTCTCAAACTCCCTTACATCGCCTTTCTCAGTGACCTGGGCTATGATGTCAACCTGGCCCTGCCTTGCCTGTAGGTCTTTTATCTCCATTTTAGCTTAAGAAATTCAGCTTTTTTTATAAATGTTTTTACTTTTGGATGAGTTAAGCTTTAAAAGATATATCAAATTCTTTATTAAAGTATGGTTAATATAGATGTTGATGGATTTGCGGAAAAGGTTGAAGAATATCATCATGAACCAGACAGACCACAAGAATGGTTTTATCTGCCTGGAAGACTTAACTTGGATGACAGATCTATAGAATCTAAATTGTGCTCTCCATTTGAGGTTAATATAAAACTTGGAGGAGGTTCTTATCCTTTTATAGAAAGGACTGGAATTAGTTTTGATTATACTATTAAATTAGTTATGCTCCTGTTGGAAAGGGCATATAGGGGGTTGTTAGACGGATCTTGCATAAGCGATTACGCAAAAGCGGTTGCTGAGGCTATGAAAAATTTTGCAGAGCCATTCCCTGATGAACAGAGCACTAGGTGTTATCCCCATTTTTTATTGCATGGCATTGCATTACCAACTATGGAGGAGGTTATTTGCAAGATTTATTCAAACAGCAGGATTATTCATGAAACACTTAAAACAAGAGAAGGGATAAAGAACAAACATGGGACGCAGCTTCTTGATGGTGATCTTCAGCTAACGATGAAGGATGGGCTTGTTGATGATTATTTTGGAATCGCTTATTTACTGGCTAAGCGAGATGCTGCTCTGTTGAGCAGTACATGGAACTATATCGCAAAAACAAGCTTCTTTGTGGATAAAACGAAGAGTGAGATTTATGTGATGACAATTCAAGGATGTAAGTTTTGTGATATCAGTGGGGAAGATGAATATCAGAGGATAGTAGATATTCTTGAGATGGGTCCAAGGCTATTTGTTCTTACTAAACTTAAGGATTTTGTAGAAGAGCAGGGCTTCAGGAAAATAAAGGTAATAAAACCAGAAGAACATCCCATGTTTATTGAAGGGCATAGGGGTTTTTTCGGCAATTATGAGCCTCTAATCAGAAAAGCAGGAATAACATCTGGGAATGGATGTTATTTAGAAAGCAGGCTATAAATTCTAAGCATCAGCGTTAGACATCTAAAGATACGGGTCTTTTATTATCAGGCAGCAATCTTAGGCCCAAATTCAGCCTCACCGTTAACCAGCTTTTCAATTATAGATTCAAAATGTTTATTAAGAAGGCTGTTATTATCTAGTATATGACCTATCTAAATCGCATTTTTGGCTCTGTTGAAGATATCGCTAAGAATGAAGTAATGGATGATAATACAATTTTAGGCAAGTGGGAGGATTATCTTGAGACTATTCCTGAGAAAAAGAGGATCATAGAAAAACTATCTCGTTTATTTGATAAAAGGAAGGCTTCTTTGAGAAGATTGAAGAAATTGCTTACTTTAGAGATAGTTGATGTTCAAGTAACGAAGAAAGATGAAGATGATATGATAAGCAATCTTGAGTCTTTAGAACATTCCAGAAGGATGAAACGGATTGAGAGATTAAGACTTTGTTTCGATTCTGTTGAAACAGAGGATAAGTATGTCTATAACCTGCTTTGCCATATCTATGTGATCCTAAGGTCAGAATGGCGTTTAGTTGAAAAGCTTGAAAATAATGAGGATATAAGAAAATACAGGAAATGGGTTGGTCTTTTAAGATCAGAACTTGCTATGGAAAGATCTGTCCTGAACCAGATGTATTATGATAATCATGATGTGCCTGTGTTTCATGACATATTTACAGCATTAGTCAGAAGAGAAAAGGTTATGGAGTCCATGGATGATAAGGAAAAAAAGCTTCTTCGGACTATGCAGAAAAGAATGGATAAAATATCCTCTGGAAAGATTTCAACCGGAATAACACTTGAATGGGGAAGAGCTGTTTTCCATGCAACTAAAATTAAGGTTCAGGAGGCATATGATAGAGGTATTTTAAGTGGGGATTATGGTGCAGATTTTCAATTCGTGAACAGGCCTGAATTTATTGATTTAGTAAGGGAGGTGATATCTAAAATAAGAAACAAAAGAGAAAGAGAAGGGTACAAGGGAGATCCCTTACTTTTTTTTCCAAGAAATAAGGATGTTTCAGAGCGGATGATTAAGGTCTTTGTTCATGTATTTAGAGAATGGTTCAATGAATTAGATTGACTTGATTGTCAATTGATTGAAGTTTATACAGATAATTTATTTTATTGAACCAAATTCAGCCTCGCAGCTTACCAGCTTTCCAATCACGCTGCTTAGGTCCTTTATCTTTACCCTTACCTGTTTTGTGGTGTCTCTTTCCCTTATGGTCACTGAATGGTCTTTTAATGTGTCGAAGTCTATGGTTATGCAGAAAGGGATGCCTGATTCGTCTGCCCTTGCGTATCTTCTGCCTACGCTTCCTCCCTTGTCGTAGATGCAGTTTAGGTCTTTCTTCAGGATGTTAAAGATATCTTTGGCCTTGTCGTTCAGCTTGTTTACCAATGGAAAGACACCTGCCTTGACAGGGGCCAGCCTTGGGTTTAGCTTTAGGACTATATTGCCCCTTTTCCTGTCATCTTCGTAAGCGTCTGTGAGGAAAGCGAGGAATGCCCTGTCAATGCCCTGGGATGGCTCAGCAGCTACATAAGGAACAACCTTTTCCTTGCTTTCCTCATCGAAATATTCTAACGATGCCTTGGAAAATTTTATGTGCTGGCTGAGGTCAAACTGTCCTCTATCAGCATTACCGTGTATCTCTTTCCAGCCGAAAGGGAACCTGTATTCAATATCGAAACAGGCAGAGGCGTAATGGGCCAGCTCGTCCTTCAGGTGCTCCCTAAGCCTTAGGTTCTCTTTTTTAATGCCAAAATCAAGGAAGAATTTGTAATACTGGGCGAGCCAGTAGGCATGCCATCCTGAGCAGAGCTTCTTTTGTACCATCTGCTTTATGGTTGTTGTGTTGTGTTCTTTTCCTTTTTTTTGATCGTCTGCGGTCATGATGTTTACCTTCATGTCCTCAACCTCCTTGATAAGAGGGCAGGAATTGTACTTTTTTGGGTGGACAAAGAACTCTATCTCGAACTGCTCGAATTCGCGGCTCCTGAAAAGGAAATCTCGCGGGGAGATCTCGTTCCTGAAGGCCTTTCCTGTCTGGGCGATGCCGAAAGGCAGCTTTTTCCTGGAGCTTTCCTGGACAAGCTTATAGTCTGTGAAGATAAGCTGGGCAGTCTCTGGCCTTAAGTAGGAGATGTTTCCTTTGGCAGGGCCTACGTTTGTGCCGAACATGAGGTTGAACCTGCCTTCATTAACCATCTTTCCCTTACATTTAGGGCATTTCATACCCTTGCTGTCGTCACCCTTGGCAGTTATCTTGCATTTCCCGCATCTGTAGACGTAGTCAGTGAAGGAATCTACATGGCCGGAGGCTTTCCAGACCATGGGATGGGTTATTACAGTGCCGTCAATCCCTACTATGTCGTCACGCTGGTGGACAAACCTTTTCCAGAACTCGTTCTTTATGTTGTTCTTAAGCTCTACGCCCAAAGGGCCGTAGTCGAAGAAGCCTGCAAAAGAGCCGTAGATCTCGCTGTTAGGGAATACAAAGCCCTTTTTCTTGCAGAAAACCGAGATGTCCTGTATTGTCAATGCCATAATTGAGGTATAACTTAAGGGATATATATAAATATTGCCTTACTTACTTTGGTTTTTGGGTTTTTTTAGCTTAATATAATTAATGAGAAGATCTATTTTTTATGGGATAAATTCTGGTTTCTGGCGGTCGGGAAACATTTATATATCCTGGATATTCCCTTCTGGTTATGATTAAAGCATTTATCTTTGATATAGGGGGGGGTATTGGTCAGAAATGATGAAGCAGCTATCGAGTGTGCTGCCCAATAGGAACTGATACAATGGGGGTATTAAACCAATCTTGAGCAATATAGCAATAGAAATACTTATAAATAAGCCCTGTTTCCTCACCCTGGCATGAAAAACGATTCAGATTTTAAGACAAATTTACTGCTTGGCCTTTTTGTGGCTGCATTGATAGCAGGAAACCTTATAGGGACGAAAATCACGAAGTTCTGGATCATCGAGGTCTCTGTCGGGATATTCGCTTATCCGCTTACTTTCCTTATCACTGATGCTGTGCAGGAGGTGTACGGGAAGGAAAAGGCAAACCAGTTTGTCTGGGTGGGCTTTATATGCCTGTTGTTCATACTGATGGTAACGGCTTTTGCTGTGTGGCTGCCTTTTGCCCCCAGGAGCTTTGTGAAGGAGAACTACACGCAGGTGTTCGGGAGCACTTTGAGGATATTTGTGGCAAGCATAATAGCTTTCATGGCCTCGCAGTTCCATGACGTGTGGGCGTTCAATTTCTGGAAGCAGCAGACAAAGGGAAGGTTCCTGTGGCTGAGGAATAATGCCTCTACTATAGTGAGCCAGTTTATCGACACTGTGATGTTCATGTTCATAGCATTCTATGGGCTGACGCCTAAGCATAACGCAGCTTATATGTTTACGCTGATAATACCTTATTACCTGCTCAAGATTGTTATCGCGCTGGCGGATACTGCGCCTGTCTACCTTATCGTGTGGTGGCTTAGGGGGTCTGGTAAGGATACTGGTAAGAGATAATGGAAAAGCTTTCTTTGCTGCAGGATTAGGATAGGCAGTTAATGGAATAAATCAGTCTTGTTTTTATGTTGTAAAGAATATAAAATCACAACCCAAACGAATCAGAGAATTCCTTGATCTTCTTGAACTCCTGGATGTAATTGGCGCCTTTGTCTGTCAGGGTGTAGACCTTTTTTCCTTTGCACTCTTCCTCGCTGACCATTCCCTTGCCTATTAGGTCTTTAAGGTACTCGAGCATCTTCTTGTAGGATAGGTTGGACTTGTAGAGAAGGTGAGTTGGCTTGATCTTTCCCCCCTTTTTTTGTATTGCAGTCAGGATGTCAGCTATGATCTCGATCTTTGTTCTTCTTGCACCCATATTAAGTCGCCTTATGAACCGGATTATTTCTTTGCCATCATGCTTATCATGGCAATCAGCAGCATGAGGTAGCCGATAAGCTGGATACTTTCCCCAAGGACATAAAAATGCTTTACAATGCCTTCGAAGATGAAGAATACCTGGCTCACCAGCAATGCTAAAAAGGAATACATGACTGTTTTTGCATTTTTGCTCTTTACCCTTAGATAGTTCTTCTTATAGCCCAGGAAAAGAATTCCAAGCATAAGGAGAAGTGTGATATGGAAGATGATATATGAGGCGCTTACAAGGGTTGTGGATATTATAAGGAGATATATCAGAAGGATGATGATCTTCCTGTCCTTTATCTTTAAAGAGACCAGGACAAGAAGAAGGAATGCAAAAAGCATGATAAGCCTCGCGATAGAGACGCCAAGGGCATTGATCCACCTTACGTTGTTTATGACCTGGGAGGTTATGGTCACCAGGCCTACGGTCTCTACCTTTAACTGCTTTGAATAGACAGGTATTGTAGCAAGTATCTTGCTTACAAAGGCCAGGGCAACAAGGAAAAAGGAGGCTGCGAAGTAGAAGTACTTCTTCTGCGAGGTGTACCTGTAGCTCTTATAGGCAAAATAGCTTATCATAAGGCCGACGATGACAGAAACTAGGTCAAAGATATAATCAATGCCGTAAAACCATGTAGGCCCGAATACATATGCCATTTTTTATTGTTGATCCAGATTTAACTAAGGGTTGAATATTGGCTTTATCCGTTTATAAACTTTATGGATTCTTGTTCTTTATCCGCACTTCATAACCTATTTATAAATGCCTGCTTATTAGAATTATATCAGGGATTTTGAATATCACGTTCATGATGAATTCCTGCTGGCTTGTGTTTTACCCCCTCAATTTCCACGAGCCAGCGCATACCGCTAAACACCTCTTTTGAAAAGGCAAAGGAAACCTCGTTTAAAAACCCCTAGAAAATTCCTTTGCCTTTTTTTTCTTTTAGGGGGATTTAACATACCCCTTGACAAGCAACTTTCCAAGCAGGGTTAACGAGACCTTTATCCTGCCTTTTTGTTCGTCAGCTATAACTAAGCCCATCTCTTTAAGGCCTTCGGACTTGAGATTGCCGTTTATATGGTAGGAGACCAGGGGCAGGGACATGCCCAGCCTTTTGCCTAGGCCTTCCAGAGAGGAGCAGCAGTCCTTATTCTTGTACAGAAACTTAAGGATGTCCATCTTCTTGTCAGTAAGGATCTTATAATATGAGAATTTCAGTATGGGCATAAGGACTACATCGTTTCCATGGACAGTGAATGCCTTCAGGCCGTTGACAAAGGCTGCTGAGCATAGGGCACATTTGCTGGCTCCTGCATCCCCTGAGGCTGAATTTATTATAAGGTCCCTGTCGCCCTCTGCCTCTTTAATCTCCTTGACAGCCTGGAATATGCTCTCCCATGGGTCGCCGTCTATTTTTTTTATCTGGACAGGGATCTTGAATTTTTCCAGGTCTTTTTTGGCTTTTTCAGCCAGTTCCTCCTTGCCTTTGGGGGTTATGAGGATGATCCTTTTTGTCGGGAATTCCCTTATCCCTACAAACAATGAATCCATGTTTTCCCCTGCAGCAGCTATAACAGTATGCGCCATGAATACCACCTTTATAATGTTTAAGTATTATTTAATATTTAAACTTTTTGTTTAATATGTAAGGGCTAGTTTAATATTTTTCTTTTGGGTCGAAAACAGAAGGTGATGAAAAAGAAATGAAAAAGAAACAATTCATATGCAAGACATGCGGATGCAAGACAAATGATATAGGGCATCTTTGCGATCCTAAGAGGGTTTCGAAAAAAGCAAAGCTCTTTATATGCCAGGGATGCGGGCTGATAACAACAGAGGATTACCTGCTCTGCAGGCCTAAGATGCTTAGGCTGAAATAGTGCTAATAGTAAACTTAATAAACAACCTTAATCCGCCAATCTAACATGGTGAAAAACAAGATTGTCCCGGCAATAATCGCGAAATCACAGGAAGAGCTGGATAAGAGGATAGACAAGGTGAAGGACTATTTTGAGATTCTGCAGCTTGATGTTATGGACGGAATCTTTGTTCCTACGCATTCTATCGATTTTGATTTTAAGCTGCCTAAGACCAAATGCAGGTATGAGGCGCACCTGATGGTAGATAACCCTTATGAGTGGATTGTGAAGAACAATGAGGCAGCGGACATATTTCTTGTCCATATAGAATCATGCAGGGAGCCGGAGAAGGTGATAGGACTGGTAAGGTCAAAGGGAAAGAAGATAGGGTTTGTTATCAACCCTAAAACACCACTGGAAAAGATAAAGCCTTATCTTGACAGGATAGACCAGGTATTGGTCATGACAGTCGATCCAGGATATTACGGCAGCCCGTTCCTGCCTGAAGCGCTGGATAAGGTCAGGGAATTGAGGGAATTAAAGCCTGGCCTTGACATAGAGGTGGACGGCGGGATCAATGCTGATACGATCAAGAAGGCATACCAGGCAGGGGCTAACCTTTTTGTATGCGGGTCGTACCTGCAGAAGAGCGGGGATGTGAAGAAGGCTGCTGAAGGGCTTGAGAAGGCATATTTAAATTAAGATAACTTAAGCCTTAAACATATTCTTTAAATCTTTAAGATTAGCTTATTATATCTTATTCTTCTATAGTTGTTCTATATTTGCTTAAAAGATACAATCATGCTAAAAAGCAATGAGCTTAAACCCTTGAGCAGGCTGAAGCTTAACCCCCTCTTTCTTCCGCCTGCTCTTATTAGTCAAATCTTTTAGGTCGCATTGAAAACTCCGCTAACGCTACGTCCACTGGCTTCAAAATTCTTTATGTTGTTTTGAAAAGTGCTGCGTCCCCGTAAGGGACATCCCCCCGCAACGCACTGAATCTTCTTTTTTATGGAATTTTGACCTTAGGCCAGTGGAACTTTTCAATGCGACCATCTTTTAGCAAACTATATAAATAATGACAGATAAATAAATATGCGAGGTGGTTTTGATGGCAAAGGTAATCGTTTACGGGACGGAAAGGTGCCCATGGTGCCATAAGGCTAAGGACTTTCTGAAAGAGAATAACATAGAGTTCGAGGACAAGGATGTTTCTTCAGATGAAGGGGCGAGTAACGAGATGATAGAAAAGTCAGGGCAGAGGGGGGTTCCGGTCATCGATATAGACGGTACTATTATTGTGGGCTTTGACCAGGAAGCGATAAAAAAGGCATTGAAAATTTAAGATGTATGACGTGATAATAATAGGAGGGGGAATCTCTGCTTTTGGGGCGGCGGTATACTGCGGGAGGTTCCAGCTTAAGACGCTCGTTATAGGCGGGAATGTAGGCGGGACTGTGGTTCTTGCAGGCAATATCTCAAACTACCCAGGCTTTAAGGAGATAACAGGGATGGAGCTCTTTGACAGGGTCAAGGGGCATGCTGAGGATTACGGGATAGAGGCCAGGGAACAAAAGGTTGAGAGGATAGAAAAATCTGCAGGTTATTTTAAGGTCTCCGGGAAGGATTACAGCTATAAGAGCAGGACAATAATAATTGCAACAGGGACGGAATGGAGGAAGCTTAATGTTCCCGGCGAGAAGGAGTTTTCCAATAAAGGTGTCCATTACTGCGCATTGTGCGAGGGAATGCTGTATAAGGATAAGGTAATAGGCGTGGTAGGAGGATCAGATTCAGCGGCAAAGGAGGCACTGCTGCTGGCAGAGTATGGCAGGAAGGTCTATATCATCTACAGGAAGGAGAAGATAAGGGCAGAGCCGATCAACCTTAAGAGGGTTGAGCAGAATAAGAAGATAGAGGTAATAAGCAACACGAACATCAAGGAGATCAGGGGAGATAGGTTTGTTACAGGTGTTGTTTTTGACAAGCCCTATAAGGGGTCGAAGGAGTTCAGGCTGGATGCCCTGTTTATCGAGATCGGGCATGTACCTGTTTCCGGGCTGGCGAAGCAGATCGGCGTAAAGACGAACAGGAAAGGGGAGATCATAAGCAGCAAAGAGACAGCAGCAACGAATGTGAAAGGAGTCTATGCATGCGGGGATGTGGCGGACAACAGGTTTAAGCAGGCAATAACAGGGGTGGCAGAAGGGGTTATAGCTGCATATAATGTTTACCAGTACATAAATAATGAGATGATGGTGTGCGGGTGCAGCGATGACGGCACAGATGCCTAGGATTTCTATGAGGCATGAAAAACAAAAGATTTATATATAATTTCAGGAGTTAACTGTTCCATAAAAGAGGTGGGCATATCTTATGAAGAAAATAGTCTTATTTGCACTTATGCTTTTGTTTTTGACCCCGGTAATATTCGCTGAGGAGTATGTTATTGTCAATTCTGAGGACTGGAGGGATGTTTATTCTGCAATGCTGTACGGGAGCCTTAGCGGCAGGGGAGTGAGCTTTCTTGTGAGCGACAGGCACAGCACACTTATACTTGGCTCAATACCGAAAGAAACCTCTATTATAGCAATGAGCTCCAGGAAATCCCCCTTTATCATAGGGTACGGGGCTGTGCTGGAGAACAGCGGGTATGATACTGAAGAGGTGGTATATGACGGGTTTAACCTGGAGGTTGCAAGGCTGCTGGATGTTGAGAATTATATCATAGTAGATGATTCTTACGGGTATAATGCTGTCAGCGTAGCGCCATATGCGGTCGTTTCTGATTCCTATGTTCTGTTTGCAGACAGGGGAAATATCAGGGAGATCGACTCTTTTTTAAGCGAAAGGAATGTCGGCAATCTGCTGATATACGGCAATGTGGACAGGCAGGTGAAGGAGGCTTTGGCGCGGTATGATCCTGAGATCATAAACAAGGACGGGGACAGGTTTGCCAATAACATAGAGATCGTGAAGAAATACCAGAAGATTAAGAATGCAAAGCAGGTTATGCTTACGAACGGGGAGTTTATAGAGAAGGAGGTAATGTCAGGGGCTGAGCCTGTTATCTTTATAGGGGCGAATAATGTTCCTGACCAGGTAAGGGACTATATACAGAGCACTGACATTGAGATTGGGGTGCTTGTAGGAAACGAGCTTGTAGGGACAGCCACCTACATAAGAAGGAACGTGGGGATAAGCGTTTTTGTCAAGTTTGCACAGGGAGCAAGGGCGCCTAAGGGGGCGATCTCGCAGGTGGAGGCGCTGGACATGTTCTATCTTCCTGTCTACTCGCTTAACATCGAGGTGGATTCAATAAAATATAACAAGGCAACAAACCAGCTCGAAGTTAATATCAAGAATACCGAAGACCAGGCTGTCTATTTCAAGGGCACCTATTCAATCATGGGGGACGGCGCAGAGCAGAAGGTGGGCGACATAGACCCAATATTCCTTGACGGCAATGAGATCAAGACGGTTGTCTATGACCTTGAGCCGATAACCGGAGAGGAGATAAGGGCTGATGTCTACATCATCTACGGGGAGTCAAAGGGCTCTATGGAGAAGGTGATAGACCTTAGCATGACTATAGAACTGGTGGAGATATATGATAAATGCGAGATATCTCTGAATGACCTAAGGTATAATAAGAGAAAAGGCGTATTCTATATTGAGGTCGAAAACACGGCTGATGTAGACTGCTATGTTGATGTGGAGCTGGTGGACCTTTTGATCAATTCTGAGACAAGGAGCTTTAGCGCAGATGATGTTCTGCTGCTTAAGCCAGGGGAAAAGAATAAGCAGAGGATCAAGGCAAAGCTCGAGGAGGAGGATATAGAGGATAATGACATCATCAATGCAAGGGCCTATTACGGGGAAAGGAGCGACAGCCTGGTGAAGCTTATCGAGGCTGAGTTTGAGCTGGCCTTTGAGGATATAGACTATGTCTCATATTCACTGCTGCTGATAATAATACTGCTTATACTGCTTATCATCTGGAGAAGGTACCAGAACAGGAAAGAGAGGAAGAAGAAGAAGCGTTCTTAGGGGTTTAGGTAGATGACTAGATCCCAATAAGGATATAGAGGGCTTTGATCAATCTAATCTTTTTTTGATAATGGCTTTTAGTTTTTTAACTATTGCCTGAATATCTTTTATTTTCCTTTTAATGTAATCCTTGTCGATAAAAAATCCATCATATGCAATCTTATTTCTTGTTATCCTCAGATCATCAATCAAAGAGACCTCATACTCGTTAAACTCTTTATAATTGGATTGGAGGTATTCAACTAATTTTTTATGTGCTCCTTCACCATAAGTCTTGTAGCCGTCAAGTAGAAGAACAATACTCATTAACTCTCTGATTATATCATAATATTCTTTTGTTACATTGGAACTAAATTTAGCTACATCAATGATCTTAATCATCTCTATAGTGGTATCAACCATCTTTAGGATAGATTGTGCTTTTTCCTTATTTGGTGTTATCTTTATCATACCTTCTTCCATTTTGACATTTGCACCCTTAAGTACCCTTTTAACTTATCACCATTGATAATATTATTCTTTAATTCTTCGCTGATCTTATTGAAGTTCTTTTCAAAGAATAAATTTATCTTTCTGTTTAATTCTTTCTCGTATTTGCCTAAATCCAGCTTCTTTTCATCACATTGCAAATATAAATCAATATCACTACCTTTAATATCTTCTCCTTTTGAGGCAGAACCAAATAAAACTATCACATCAGGCATACATTGCTCATTTAAATAATTCAACAAACCAGATTCTTCTATGGATATAATCATATCTATTTTCTTAAGAAATCTAAATACTTCACTTGCCCTATTTGCCCAGTAAACAGGATAACCATGTATTCTATGTTTAGAGCTTATAACCAAAGGAGCGCCATATCCCTCATCTTTGCATAATTCATTTAGGTAGTTCTTTACTGAAGTTGGAGCCAAATCTGTTTTTCTGCTAATCTCTCTGAGTTGAAAACCTGCTCCCTTAGGGTTTGGATCATCAAAAAAGACCTTCAATATTTTCCACTTGTTATACTTTTGTAACATATGTAACAATAATATTACAACTGTTATATAAATGTTACTGTTCTTGACCGATAATTCAGCCTGTGTTAAATAGAATGCAGTCTCGCTATGATTCCTATATGTTAGCCTTCAATTTCAACCTTCCAGCAGAATCATTATCTCTTCCTTTTTCTGGGTTTTTCTCAGCTTCTCTGCCAGCTCCTTGTTGACAGGGGCTATCCAGTCAGCGAAGTCGTTCTTTTCCGCATTTACGTGCTTGCTTAATACGTCATCGTCCATGGTGTTGATGGAGTCGATAAGCTCCTGGATGCTCCTTACGGTTGTTCCGTTCTTGAGCTTTAAGGGGGCAAGCTCAGGGCCTTTCTTGGCAGGCGGAGCTGCTGCTGCAGGCGCTGGAGCCCCTTTAGCTGCTCCAGCCGCAGCACCTGCCTTTGCTTTTGCCTGCTCATTTTTCTCGTATTCCTCCCTTGCCTTCTTCGCCTTTTCGAACTCCTTCTTCAGCTCCTCTTCAGCTACGAGCTTGATCTTTCTCTTCTCAGGCTTTTTCCCGAGCTTTTTCCAGTGGTCCTCCAGCCTTGGCTTGAGGCCTTCAAGGTAGATGTCTACCATGTTAAATGATCCTGACTTTACCTTGTCAAGGGCCATCTTAAGCTCGAGCTTGATGTCAAATACGTCTATCCCCTCTTTTTTAAGCTGCTCGATCTGGTAGTCCAGGTCATCTATCAGGTCGTTGTACTTGTTGTAGTTCTCAAGCTCGTCGTCGCTCAGCCTTGCATGCTCATGCATAAGGGGCCTGAAGGTGACGAAGTAAGGGTTGCCGCGGTTATAGGCGGAGTTCTCTATCATTCCTGTGCCAGTGGATGCCTTAAGCAGGGACTGGAGCATATAGCCGCCGTACTTGTTCTTGATCCTGTCCAGGTCACCCTGGTCACGCGTCCTCATCTGGATCTCGGTGTTGATGTTGGCTTTTGTCTCGCCGACAAAGTCTGTCAGTACCTGGCTGATAAGCATCAGGCCTACGCCCCATTTCCTGAACTCCCTTGCAGCCCTCTCTATCTGGATGAAGCCCTGGCCGGAGCCGCCGAACTTGGGCAGGAGCCTGTGGACCTCGTCGAATATTATCATGAGCTTGAGCTCAGGGGACTCAGGAAGGTTGGCATGGAATACCTCCCTCATGGTGTTTGCGACCAGTGTATCTATGTCCCCCGGATCGAGCCTGTTGATGGCGAAGGAGTGGATCTCGCCGGGGATCATGTATTTCTTTATGTCTATGATCTGCCTTGCATCCATGATCTGGTGGATATTGCCGTTGAAGGCCTTTGCATCTGTCTTCTTCATGCCGAATTTTGGGTAGAGGGCTATCATCTTCTTGTTCTGGCATTTTCTCAGGAAGCCTGTCCACTGGGCAGTAGGGTCAAAGACGATGACAGCGACATTCTTCTCTAAAGCGCCTTCTATAAGGACCTCTGCCGAGACTGTCTTGCCTCCTCCTGTCGAACCGGCAATAAGGGTGTGCATCGTCAGCTGGTCGATGTCAAAAAAGGCGTCTTTGTTCGTTTCGGCGATTTTTCCAATCTTTACTGACCTTGGGCCGGCTTTAGGCAATAATGAGAAATCAAGCTTGCCCTTGTACCTTTTCCGCTTTTCCATCTGTCTCTTATAGACCAGGTAGATTACAGTGAACAGAGTTATGACGCATATGCTGAATATCACCCATCTCAGCGGAAGGATGCCAAGGATAAAATAGTCCATCACCTTTTCAGCTACAAAGAACCTGATGCTTGAATGGGAGGTTAAATCCAGATACTCTGCCTTTACAGTAAGGACATACTCTCCAGGCCTGACAAAGTCAGGAATGTCGAATTTCTTGAGCAGGGTTGCGGAGGTCTCTATGAATATGCCCTCGCTTTCGCTGAGGAATGACTTGTTCAGCTCATAGGTCTTTACATCCCCAAGCTTATCTATCGAATAATGCAGCGTGACATTAAACGCTTTTTCAACCAGAAGGTTCTGAATGTCAATACGGTACCTGAATGAATCACCGAGGTAGACCCTTTTTGTGAGTGCTTCAAGCTCCATGCTGATGGCCTCTACGGAGGAGCCTAACGAGTCGACATTGAGGATGACGGGTATCGCCTCGCTAATGCCGCCGGAGATGGCTAATGTGCCGTTATAGAACCCCAGGTGGTCTGCAAAGAAGGTTATGTTTATGGCATTCTCCGAGTCATGCCCTATGTTCATCCTCTGGGTGCTTAGCTGGAGGTATTCTGAGACATTGCCGCTCAAGGAGAAGTATACGCTTATCGTTTCAGCCCTGTTGTTCTTTATCCTGAGGGGGACATCCTTGTAGTTGCCTATCTTCATCCTTTCCCTCATGGAACTGGATGAGATCTCATAGTCCCTTGTCTTTATCTGGGCTGAAACATTCCCTATGGAGCAGAGGGCGAAAACTGCAAATATCAGGAAGTATGCTAGACCTATCACCCTTTTTTTGCTCATCTTTTTTCTTATGGTTTATAAAGTTTTAAACTCTTTGAGTTCTAAACCGATTAAAAATCTTCTATTTTTGATAGTTTAAAAATGAAATTTTATTATGCTGCTATCTTCCTGTGCAGCTCATTGCACCTTTGGACTACGCCTGACTTGAATTCCTGCGGGATCTTCTTATATATATGGGAGACCTGCCTGTAGATCAGGGATGCCTCCTTCCGCTGGTTGTTCTCAAGGCTGAAATTGGCCTTGTCAATAAGCTTGTTAATATGGAAGACATCTAATTTATTTGAGAGGAGGGTTACCTTCTCATAAACCTCTTTTTTAATCTCTTTCGGAAGCTGCCTGAAAAACTCATTGATGCTCCTGTAGGCTGCCTTTGCCTTTTCATACTCGCTGTTCTGCAGATGGGCCAGGCCCTCCTCGAGGTGCCTGTTTATCTCTTTTATGTGCTTCATAGAGCCCCTGCCTTTGACCAGGAGCCTTATCTTTTTAAATCCTCCGCTGAATCCAATGTATGTGAGGGCAAGTATTATGATTATTATCACCTCTATAACCAGTCTTGCATTGTTGGGCTGGATGATCCTTAACGGAAGATCGCCAAGGACCGCGAAGCCGATAACGGGGTTCCTTTTGGTCAGATCATCAGAAACCAGGATGGACTTTATCTCCCTGGCTTTGTCCATATCTATCTTCTTCCTGATATAGTAGGAGTATTTTTCTGCCGGCATATCAAGCTTGATTATGGGGTCTTCAAGGATGGTGGCATACTCAAACTGCGCATTTATATGGGAGGTGTTGGGAGCTATGCTTTTTGGGATCCACTCTATAAGGGCTGTATCCTTCAGATCATCTTCTGCCATGATATCTTTTTCTATCAATGTTATATCCCCCTTGTCCCCTGAGATATACTCCGCTTCTATATAGCTTGTTTTTGTCGTTATCTTGACCAATTTCTGCAGCTCCTGGTTATAGGCCGCGTAAGACTCCATTTCCTTGTTTTTGTACTTCTTTTTCATGAACTCCAGGAATGTGAAGGATATATTTGTTATGTCCTCTTTGCCGGGGTAATCGATGAATTCCTTTGACTCAGCAACCCTGATAGCCTTTATGGTGCGGCTTTTTATGCCCCTTATCCTGTCATATATGGAGTTTCTTAGCTCCTCTTCCCCGCTCTGGTTCAGCCTTCTCCATATGATGTTGTGAAGGTCGCGCTTTGCCATCTGAAGCTCTTTTTTTGACTTTTCAAGGTGTTTTTCCAGGCCAAGGGCGGCGGCAGCGTCCTTCTCTTTCTTGTCCAGGTAATTAAGGTCTGACAGCGAGCTGTCTATGATCTTTATTGCATTATCTATCGAGATGTCCTCTTCTGTGACAACTGTTATGTTGACATGGAATCTTTTGGTCTCGCTTATCCTTGAGTTTCCGAACCTGTCAACGCATTCAACCTTCCACTGGTAATCCCTGTTCTCCAGGTTTTCTATGGTAAATGAGTTCTCGCTTCCGCTTGCTATGTTCTCTTTATGCCCCTGCTCTACCCACCAGCTGTCGCCCATGTTGGCGTATAGTGTGCAGTTGACGCTGGAACGGTCAAATACCTTGTAGGTTATGACAGCGCTGCCCTGGGTGATGGCTGCATCATTTTCAGGGCCGAACAGTTCTATGACAGGATCCTCGTTATCGAGTTCATATATGGGCAGCTTTACCCCTATCGTTGCGCTGCTTTTTATGTCGGTGGTGTTGGAGAATGAGCTATAGCCGTCTTTCTCTACGATGAGCTTACGGCTGCCTTTATTTACCTCAAATGAGGCCTTGCCTTCGCTGCTTGTATTTTTCTTGACATAATCGAATTCAACATCCGCGTTTTCAATCGCCTGGCCGGATTCGTTCTTTACTATGATGGTGACGTTGAATACCTCTCTTACTGTTATCGCACTTGCAGCTGACCTCTTCCATTCTTCCCAGGCTATGGTGAGGTTTGCGGTGTAGGTCCCGTTTGAGCTGTAGGTGTGGGATGGTCCTGAAGCGGATGATGAAGAGCCGTCGCCGAAATCCCAGCTATAGCTGCTTCTGGGGCTTGTATTGCCGCTTGCAGATGCAGTGAACCTTATCGTTTCACCCCTGTCTATAGCGGTTGCGTTTGAGCTGATGCTCAGGATTAGGGGGTTTCCTGAGGTGTCATTAACATAGAAGAAGATGCTCTTGTTCTCGCTGTGGCTCATATAATGCATCACTGCATCTATCGTGTAGTTCCCCGGGGAGTTGATGTTCTGCAGGGCTTTTATGACCCATATCATAAGGCCGGGTGAATAAGGCGTTATAAAGTCGCTTTCCACTATGCTGCCTTCGAGAAGGACAGTGAGGTTTACCATGGAGTTGGCCCTTGATATTACGGTTATGGAGACGTCTTCCCCTAGTTCATAGTGGGTTTTATCAGTGCTTATGTTGAACCCTATGCAGGAAGGGCATGAGCCGCCGCAGTCAATGCCCTGCTCATCTCCGTTTTTTATCCCGTCTGAGCAGGAAGGCAGGAAGGTAAAGTTTATGCTGTAGCTTATAATCCTGTAGTTTCCCTGCATGTCGCTTATGTTTATCGTGAGGTTGTTTAGGCCGGTTTCAACTTCTATGCTGAATGTACTGGCCTTTTCCCAGCCCAGGCTCAGGGTTGTGGGATCTTCATTATTTATGCTGTGTGATATGCTGCTGTATTCATCGGAAGATATCGTTATCTCGACAGCACCTGATGTTCCGTTTATTCCGGATACTGGACCAGGGCTTAACTGCATGCCTCCTGCTGTGGCATTTATACCAGGGGCAGTTGAGTCGTTTACTGTAAAATAATGGATGTGG
The DNA here is from genome assembly GCA_019323195.1 of Candidatus Woesearchaeota archaeon. Taxonomy (GTDB): domain Archaea; phylum Nanobdellota; class Nanobdellia; order Woesearchaeales; family JACPBV01; genus JAHWHQ01. The sequence continues at coordinate 30,805 of JAHWHQ010000035.1, forward strand.
TTTGTTATGTTGGAACTGTTGTCCATAAGGTAGATGGTTATGTTGTGCAGGCCGTTTTTTATCACGCCATATTCTAATGAGCCGTTTAGTTTTGATGAAAAGGAGTTCCCTTCCACTGAGGGTTCGGCATACCTGTCATCAAATAGGTAGCCTGCGCTTACTGTTATATTCGTTGTAAAATTAAGATAAACATCTTCCCCGCTTTCAAGAGAACTGTCATTCTCAGGGCTTATTACATCAAGGTTTATCGTTGAGGTGTTCAGGACCAGTATTACTGAGGAGAAGTGGGGTATGAAGACCACTACTTTTTCTCCTTCCTCGATGTAGCAGCTTTCTTTTTCATCGCTGCACATCTTTATCGGTGAGCACTGGTATAGGTCATTGCAGTACATGACACCGCTGTAGGCTGCGTCTTTGATGTCAAACTCCACAATGCCGTCATAGCTTTCTTCATCTATTATGCCATCCATGCCCTTAAGTGAGATGGACTTTTTCGGGATAAGGCGCATGTCTTTTATGCGCCTGCTAGCTACATTGTCTTCTGCATCTAATGATACCTTTTCAAGGTTCTGCCAGTTCAGGTTTTCTTCTTTGAAATTGTTTATGGAGGCTGTTACGCCGTCGTCAGCATAAAACTTCATCTTAAGGGGCCTGTTCTTAAGGCTGCCGCCTACCTTGTTGCCTTTTGTGTCTGTAAGGTCTATTTTCTTGAGCCTGTTCTTCTCTTTTATCTTCTCGAACGAGCTTAGCGTGGCGAGGTAGCCTTTGTCTGATGTTGTGTTGCTGGATACTGCATCGCTGAAGTAGTTGTTGTCAAGATAGACTGCATACAGGTAGTCTTTTTCGCTGTAATATATGTCAGAGTAAAGGTTGTTTATGTCCAGGCTGTAGTCAAGATAGATGACCTGGGCATAAACCTTGTTGTTCCTGGAGGAGCCGTACTTGCTGTACTGTAGATATAACGGCTCATCCCATTCCTGCTTTTCGGGGTAGAGGTCTATGAATGAGCAGCATCTGGAGCTGCCATGGCATAGGGGGGTGGTCCTGCCATTGTCCACTGAATAGACGTCCCATCTTGTGCAGAGATTTTTTTGCTCAGCATCCCAGCTGAACCCTGTATCCTCTACAGTGAAGTCTATAGCAGCACTGTCAGATTCGATGCCGTTGTCATCGCTGTCCCAGACAGAGCCTGACTTGTATTCCAGCTCAATCGAGATTGTTTTTGACGGGTTGGATTTTGTGAATTCCACATTCGATACGAGGAGGAGGGCCAGCATGAAGGCCAGAATAAAGGCTCTTTTTTTGCTTATCAAACCCGGAAAAAACTGTTTTGCGTTCATCTGGATACGGCCTCTTTTTTTATCTCTTTCTTTATGCTTTCAAGCTCGCTGATTATCTCCAGCTTTACGAGCTTTTCACTCCTTTTCCTGAGCTCTTCTTTTATGTCCTGCTTCAGTTTCCTGAGCTCCTCCAGTTCAGGGTTCCTGGAGCTTAGCCAGCGGTCCCTTACGATGCTCCTTATCTCCTCGCTTATGTCCATGTAATGGTCCTTTTCAGCTGACCTTTTCAGCTCTGATAAAAGTGATCCAGGAAGCCTTACAGAGACCATTACCTCATCCATCCTGCACCTCTTTCTCCCTTGCTGCGAGGTATTTCCTGCTGTAATCGCGGATAGCCTCTGACCTGCTCTTGTAAATCCCGCGCTCAATCAGGGAATCCAGCCATAGAACTATCTCTTTAGGAAGCCTTACGTTTAATGTTTGGATCTCTATTGTATTTGTCATGTAATCTTATTGTATTCTTTCTGTATTCATTTCTCTTTTATATGTTTTTTCTTATGTTGCTTTTATATTGATTATTTTATGTTTTTATTGTATTTATCACGTAATTTTATTGTAAGATTTATTCTTGTATTTAAAGCTTTCGGAAAAATGCCTTGTGCTATTTTGCTGGATTTAACTTTCCTAACTCCAAAGTGATATAATAAATATTAAATACTATAGAATGAAATGCTGTCCTGATGGAAGAACAGATCAAGCCAAAAGCGGACTTTTTGTTCGAAGCAAGCTGGGAGGTGTGCAATAAGGTCGGGGGAATAAATACCCTGCTTAAGTCAAAGGCTGCAAGGATTGTGGAGAATTATACTAATGAGAATTACTGCATGATAGGGCCCTATTTCCATAATATGGCCAGCGAGTTTGAGGAGATGGTGCCAAAGCCGAGGATAAGGAAGGCTTTTGATGAGCTGAAGAAAGACGGGGTGCACTGCCATTACGGAAGATGGCTTATCAAGGGAGAGCCGTTTACCATCCTTATCGATTTTCCAAGGAACCATGAGACGATCAACTGGCTTAAGAAGGAGATGTGGGAGCATTATAAGATAGATGCGCTAAGGGCAGCTTATGACTATGACGAGCCTATGCTCTGGGGGTATTATGCAGGGCGCCTTATAGAGCTGCTTATCGACCCTAACAAGAAGACAGTCGCGCATTTCCATGAATGGCTGAGCGGGTCTGCACTTCTTTACCTTAAGAGGAATAATGTGAAGGCTGCAACTGTCTTCACTACAAACGCCACTATACTGGGGAGGACACTGGCGTCGAACAATGTTGATTTCTATTCCATCTGGGAAAAGATAGACAGGCGTGCAGAGATGTACAAGCACTGGATCGAGGCTAAGCATCTTATGGAGGAGGCAGCAGCAAAGAATGCAGATGTCTTTACTACGGTTAGCGAGATTACAGGGATGGAGTCAGAGCATTTTCTCGGCAGGAAGCCGGACATACTGCTGCTGAACGGCCTTGACATGGAGAAGTTCCATACCTTTGAGGGGGCATCTATCGAGCACAGGAAGAAAAGGGAGAAGATAAAGGAATTCCTGCTGTACTACTTTTTTCCCTATTATTCATTCAACCTGGATGATATACTGTTCTATTTTATCGTAGGAAGGTACGAGTTCAAGGATAAGGGGATTGATGTCTTTATCTCTGCACTGGGAAAGCTGAACGAGAGGATGAAGAAGGAGAAGGAGAAAAAGACGATAGTTGCCTTTGTGTGGATCCCTGCCAATGTGAGGGGGATAAAGCCTGAAATCATCGAGAACAGGACGTTCTTCAAGGACATAAAGGATCTTATGGATGATGAGATAAATGAGATAAAGCAGAGGCTTACATCCCTGATAGTCTCCAGGAGCAGGATAAGGGACGAGTCGCTGTTTGATGAGGACAGGCTTATGGAGCTGAAGAAGAAGGTGGCAAGGCTGAAGAGGAAGGGTAATGTTCCGATGGCAACGCATGAGCTCTATGAGGATAATGACCCTACACTGCAGAGGATGAGGGAGGCAGGGCTTAATAATTTAAAGGATGACCCTGTCAAGGTGATCTTCTATCCTGTCTACCTGAGCGGGGCTGACGGCTTATTGGATCTAAGCTATTACGAGGCAATGGCAGGATGCCATCTCGGGGTGTTCCCTTCTTTTTACGAGCCGTGGGGTTATACGCCTTTAGAGGCAGGGGCGCTGGACGTTCCTTCTATTACTACAGACCTGGCAGGGTTCGGAAGGTATATAGAGAAACTGCCCAGGTCAAAGGAGACAGAGGGGATCTTTGTGCTCAAAAGGTTCGGGAAGAAGGATAATGAGGTTATAGGGCAGCTTACCAACGTGATGTATGATTTCAGCATGCTTTCCAGGCAGGACAGGATAGCGAACAAGATGGAGGCAAGAAGGCTGGCTTCCACTGCTGACTGGAAGTTCTTTATCACCAACTACATAAAGGCGCATAACCTTGCTGTCAAGAAGGTTTTTGGGTAGGGAGTGAAGGGACGGATAGGGTGCTTCTTAGGTGTTTAATTTTAAAAAAGGAAAAATATTTATATAAGTTTATATATCTTATTATATAAATATATATAAGTGGGTTAGTTAAAATGCAAAAATTAGAGGTTATCCATTATCCAAACCTGAAGACAGTATTAATGGTAGAGGAGGTTATAAAAAAAGCCAATAATCTCATGACACGGGAGCAACTAAAGAAGAAGCTTCCTGTAAAGATAATGCACCAGACATTAAATGTTATATTGAGATACCTGGAAGACAGCGGTAAAATACTTGATGGAAGAAAGGGCATATTATGGATATATAATCCCAGCCCAAAGTTGGATAAGGCAATAGAAGAAGGTGTTGAGCTATAATGTTTAAGGGAAAACCTACAAAAGTGATTATCACAGGAAGAGCCAGGGAAGAGTTTGATGACCTAAATGAGGTAGTGGGAGAAGAAATTGCCAAAGGCATTACAAGCAGCGACCATCAGACATTGCTAAACTCAATAAAGCAGAAGATTGATTTGCTTAAGGTAAATCCTGAGTACGGCATACATATACCTAAAGACAGGGTTCCAAAAGAATATGTGAGGGATTATGATGTTGGCAATCTCTGGAAGATCAATTTATCCGGAGCCTGGAGGATGATCTATACTATAAGGGGGAGTGAAGTGGAGATAATTTCTTTAGTGCTCGATATTATGAATCATAGGGATTATGAGGAAAGATTTAGGTATAAGGGAGGGTAAAAATGAAATCAATAGGCCATGCATGGGTTGCTTTGATGGCCCTGGAGAGGCTGAAGGCCCCTAAGAAAGATGGGTATATAGGCAGGAATTTCAGGTCGTTTTTTCTCGGCAGTAGCTTTAACCCCTATTACAAGGAACAGGCAGAGAGGTTTGTGCAGTTCTTTGACAAGCATAAGGATGCTTTTGTGCAGGGGGCATGGTTTCCTGACAGTGTTATTGCAGATAACCTTACAGGAGGGCATACGTTTAAGCTAAGCAGGCCTTCAAATGAGGAAGAGGAGAAAGAGGCGAAGGTGATAGAGAATACCACGCCAGGGCATCTGAGCTGCAGGAGGCAGTTTGTCGACATCTCAAGGCTTAAGGAGAAGGTCTGTGCAAAGGACAAGTACACGCTTCCTGACAGGTGCGAGGCTTTAAGCCATGCTATAAGGGACATGATCCTTATACAGAGGCATGAGCCTAAGGGGTCAGACATCATGTTCAATGACGACCAGATAACGCTTTATTTCCTCATGCTGTCGCATTACCTTGCAGACGCCCATGTTCCTGTGCATTGCGATACAAGGGATTTTTACACGCCGCCAAAGATACACCCTGATATGGAGGGATGCTGGGATGATGAGATAAAGAGGAATTATCTGTTTGACACTAAAAGGAAGGTCTTTGACTATGGCCTTGACGGCGCTCCGGAGCTTTACCATGATAAGGAAGAGGGGTTTAAGTCGTCTTTTCTTTATGAGGTCTTGGATGTGCTTAGCAAGAGGGGATGGAACCCTGCTGGCAGCAGATCTAAGTTTCTGGGGAAGGGCAATAAGAAGGTCTATGACTATGTCAAGGCGGTATGCTTTGATTCCTATCTTGTCTCAACATGGTTCATCCCTGAGCTTAGCAAGGCGGAGTATAAGAAGATAAGGATCCTGAAGGATGAGGAATATAAGGAGAAGTTAAGGCGGATGAGCGTCCATGTGCTGGCTGATGCGATCGATTCTATCGCCATGGTATGGCTCCTGACATGGGACAGCTATAACAAGCTTAAGGAGGAGGCGGACAAGAGGAGGAAGGAGATTAAAGGTTGATAGGAATAACATTTAAATATTTGAAGTTAGGAGGATATTAGGATAATGGATTTTAAGAGGATCTGCACCGTGTTTGGGCTTTGTGTTGCAGTTGTGTTAGTTGTCCTGGTAGTGATGGACAAGCACGGGTTTGCCTCCCTTTTTCTGCTTTTTGTGTTGACTGTTATCTTACTGCTGATAGGATCCGGAAATAAGATAACTACGCTGGTCCTGGATATATTAAATGGCAAGATAGAGATAAAGGCAGAAGATGCAGATGTCCAGGATATACATGATAAGGCTGAGAAGGAGATAAGTGAGGATAATGAGTTGTCTTCCGGAATGGCGAGAAGCGGGAAGGACAGGAGGAAAATACCTTCTGGAACCAGACAGGTAGCTGCTGTAAGGAAGAGGATGAAGAAAGGGGCGTTAAGGTTTTTTATGGAGCAGGATAAGGACAGGCTTATCTCTTATTTAATAAATATCGAGAATGCTGTAATAGGCAGGATGGAGAGGCTGTATTCCAGCCCTTTCAGGAAGAAGCTGCTTATCAGCCTGGGCAGCAATAAAAGAATATTCTTAGATGCTATTACAGGGTTTGACAATAAGGAGATACTTTTTGAGGTCAAGACCTTAAGGAGCAGGATAGGGGCAGACAGGTTTAAGAGGATTATAGGAACTTTTGTGAGGAAGGTGGAATCTTATGCTGAGATGAACTCTTCCAAGGATATCTTTGGAAGGCTGGTGGTGGTTCTTGATTACTGTGTTTTTGATGCTGGATATAGGGAGTATCTTAAGGGGGTGTTTGCTAAATACGCAAAGGGCCAAAGGTATGAGCTGGTATTTGAGGATATGGAGGATTATGCTGAATCTATAACAGTGGCTGCAGATGATGCGGAATCATGGAGCATCAGGGGGTTTGCGCTTGGCAGGAACGGGAACTACAAGGATGCGATAAAGGCTTATGATAAGGCTATAAGGATCAACCCTAAATATCCTGCAGCATGGCAGAATAAAGGAAAAGCTCTTGATAAGTTAGGCAGGCATAAGGAAGCGAAAGAGGCGTTTGGGAAAGCGCGGAAGCTTGCTGGCTAGGGCATGATTCTTTGGTTTTTTTAGTAATCATCAAGTGATTAAAAAGACCCTGGAAAACAATAAGGTTTTTAAATGGATTCGGGTTTTCATAGGGAAATAAGGTGAGTTTATGGGAAATAACTTTGATGCTTTACTGAAAGAGGAGTTAAGTATGCCTCAGATTACTGATGATTTGGGTAGTGCTATTTTACCTCAATTTACTCGTGGTTTGGGCAGTACTATTTTTCAGATTGATAGTTTTGATGCTGTTATTGCTAAGGCTTATGAGCAACATCCGGGTCTTAAAGAGAGGATTCGAAACATGGTCGGGGTTGATATAGAACCTTATATTGATGGTAACGGCGGAAGCATTCTTCCTCATCTGAAAGGGGTTATAGAAGATTGCGGTGGTTTTGATCGTTTTCTTCGTTTTAGAGAATATGAGATGCAAGAAGAGAGAAAGGAGGAAGAGAAGAGATTTTCTAATATACGTTACGAAGGATTATCAGAGTACGATGCTGGAAATATAGCTCCTGCAGATCTGTCTGGAGGGGATGTTCCCATTTTTTCCGAACCTCGGGATAATATCCGGCTGGTACATTACGATGGCAGATCAGAGCCACTAGACACTAAGACAAGAAGTTATTTATTTTTGACTGAAATGTCAAATAAGCGTCCTTCTCCAGTATTTCTTAAAAAGGCGGTTAATTATGGTGCATCACATGGGCCTTCCGGACCAAGGAATAAGGTCACCTCGCTAGGTTATGAGGCAGGACCAATGGAGTATGATATCAATAGGCTGCCATCTAAAGAGTCCATAGGTGAAGGGCTTTTTGTTCCTTCTGATGTTCGTGAGCTTGTTGTTAACAGCAGTATTGAGAAGATTTATGAAAGGAATGAGGGCCTTAGGGATAAGGTCCAGGCATGTCTCAGATTTGACAGAGATACTATCCGGTCTTTTATTGATGGTGAGGAACATGACTTTTTTGGCCTAAAGGGGATTATAGGAGAATTTGGAGGGGCAGAAAATTTTTACAGAGCATTGGATTATGAGAGAGAACAAGACCTGCAGTTAGAAAAAAATATAGCTTCTTTAGAACAGAAATACGCCAAAGAGGAAGCTTCTGAGTTACCGGCAAAGGATCCAACTCCTGTTATACTGGAGAAACGGGTTGAACCAAGTTTTGAGGAAAGACTAATAGAACATGAGACAGTAAAACCTGTTTCTAATCTTTTTTCTTCCTTATCTTCTGATGGTTTAAGTAGTATTATCAATGGATATGAGGGTAATGAAGAACCAATTGCCTCTGCTTATGAAAATAAAAAGAAGACAGGGAAGAGTCTAAGCGAAACCCTGAATGACATGCTTAAAACACTGGATAGTTGCCTGGAAAAAACAACACAGATTAATGATACGTTGGATAGGATCGGATCAAAAAAAGGATTAAATGAACATTCCGCGAACAGTGGTGAAGCTTCTGGCATATCTAAAATTGTTGATGAGGGAGAATTGGATTCTTCTGTTCAGACTCATTATGTTTCTGATTCTAATTGCAAAGAAAAAGCAAAGGAGGGGATTTATCAGAGGACTGTTAGCCGCCTTAAGAGAGGCATTGACAGTGCTAAACAATCTTATGGAGGAATTTCTGATGGTGTTCAGAGCAGGATTAAAGGTGCTAAGAACTGGCTTAGCGGTGTAAAAAGCAGATTTAAGGGATTATATTCTGGAAAAGAGGAAGCACATACTGGCTCATGGAATCTTGAGGAGCAGACTTTTAAGTATGTGAAGCATTTTGTGGGGAAGTATGGTGAGGGACCCGTGGTGGATAGCTTCTTAAAATATAGGAGGGGTGATGAAAATATTGAACCTGATCTGCGAGAAGCGATTGAACTTTTGGGTGATAGGGAGTTTAATCTAGAACTGATCAAGGTTAAGGATGAAAAAGAAGTAATTCCCAGGGAAAAAAGATATATAAATCAAGCAGAAACCACATCATCTGCAAAGATTCTGAAATTAATTCTAGGGGATTATAGAACTCCTGATTATAAACCTAATGCTAAAGTTCATGCCGTTGCCAGGGGTTAATCTTTATTGTTCTGGATATAATCAGTTCTTAACATATCCGCAAATATTATAAACCTATACTGTAAATATTCTGATAAAAGTGAAGGTAATACATTCCATCGGCAGCAAGAGGATAGAAAAAGAGGTTAAGGATGAGGCCGGCTTTTTGCTAGGCAACAGGATGGGCGGGTATTGCTGGCTTTGCTCCAGTCCAGAAAGCAGGTACCAGGGGGTTTTCTTTAATGCTGATAACAGGATGTATAAGGTTATCGATGAGATAAGGGTTGATGATACAGCTGTAAGCGCTTTGAGAAATAATTTCTCTGATGTTGAAAGGAAAAGAGGGGATGTTACTGAAAGGTTCTTTATGCCGCATAACTTTAATTCGCTCGTGTACAGGCTGGATAAGAAAAAAACTGTTGAGATAATCCTTGACATAAGGGAGAGCTATTCATCGCCTGAATGGGGCAGGTTTTATGATGTGTATGAGGAGAACGGGAGGATAATAGTAAGGTATAATGAGGGTGGGTTTGAGGCTTATCTGGTAATCGGCTCTGACCCTGATCATGAGAGGACAGGGCGATGGCTTAAGCGGCATTATTCCTTTGATGAGAAAAGAGGGTCATTGCCTTTTGAGATGTATGTCTATTCTGCCCTTAAGATAAGGACAGATAAGATAGTGTTTACCTTTTCACGCAGGAAGGAGGATGCTTTGAAAGAGAATGATGTTGTCCTTAAGAGGCTGGGAAGCCTTGAGGAGAAGCAGAGGGATTTTTTCAGGAGGATATTAAGAAGCGATGTTTTAGGCAGGATAAACGATAAGGAGCTGTTTTTTGCCTATCTTTCTGCTGTCAATTCGCTTGAGAATCTTGTTATGGAGAGGGATTCAGGGGTATATGCAGGCTTTCCGTGGTTTTTCCAGTTCTGGACAAGGGATGAGCTTATATCATTGAAGGCGTTGCTTTTATCGGGGCATGACAGGCTTGCCAAGGGGATAATCAGGAAGGCAGTTAATGCTGTCATGGAGGACGGGAACCTGCCTAACCAGCTGCCGTCTTCTGCCCTGAAGGGGGCAGATTCAGTGGGATGGCTGTTCAAGGGTATGGCTGATATGGCAGGGTATGGCAATCTTGAGAAGCCGAAGGAGAAACTGAAGGAAAAGCTGGCTGGCGTTGTTGAGCTTTTGCTGAAGAACCATACCAGGGACTGCTTTGCTCTAAATGATGGTCTTGAGACATGGATGGACACCAGCTATATGGGTGATTCAAGGAAAGGGGCGAGGATAGAGATACAGGCTTTAAGGCTGGGGATGTATAAGCTCATGCACAGGATGACAGGCGATCCTATGTACCTTAACCTGGAGATCGGGCTTAAGGAGAAGGTGAGGAGGAATATGTGGGATAAGGTTGTGCTGGCTGACGGCTTTGGAGACTTTACAGCAAGGCCTAATGTCTTTATCGCTGCATATGCCTATCCTTTTTTGCTGACTGATGATGAGTGGGCGAGATGTTTTGAGAAGATTATTTCCGGATTATGGGCTGAGTGGGGCGGGCTGGCGACAATAGACAAAAAAAGCCCGCTTTTCATGGGCAGGCATACAGGGCAGGACAATAGGAGCTATCACAGGGGTGATTCATGGTTCTGGGTCAATAACCTTGCTGCTTTAGCCCTTTACAGGGTGGATAAGAACAGGTTTAAGGAATATATAGATAAGATATTAAGGGCGTCAGTTGAAGAGATCCTTTACAAGGGCGCGATAGGGAACGCTTCTGAGGTGAGCTCTGCTGATAAATTAGAGAGCGATGGGTGCGTGTGCCAGGCGTTCAGCAGCGCCATGTTTATCGAGCTGGTGCATGCTGTTTTTGGGGATTAGATTAAGGTTTCAATCAACCCTGGCTTTTCTGCCTGTTGAAGTCATTAGCCCTCTGGACGTCTACAGGGTAAAGGTCCTTGTCTACTATCACTGTGCTCTTTACCCTGTTCTTGCCCTCTGCCTTTGCCGTGTACAATGACTTGTCTGCCTCTTTTATAAGCTCAACTGCAGAGATGGACCTGTCCATGCATGTAATCAGGCCGGCGCTTATCGTTATCGTTTTCAGCGGCTGGTCTTCCTTGCCGAAGAAGCTGTTCTCTTCTATCTTTTTCCTTATCTTCTCTATCATGTCAAAGGCAACATTGCTGTTGGTGTCTAATGATATTATGATGAACTCCTCTCCTCCGTACCTGCCGACAACGTCGCTCTCCCTTGTCTCGTCTTTTATTATCTTTGCTATATCCTTCAGCAATGAATCGCCCCTTATATGGCCGTGGGTGTCGTTGTAGTGCTTGAAATCGTCTATGTCCATGAGGGTTATGGAGAGGGGGTTCCTCAGCCTGACGCTTCTTATCATCTCCATCTCAAGGATGTTCATGAAGAATTCGCGGTTGTAAAGGCCTGTCAATTTGTCGGTTATCGCCTTGTTCTTTATCTTTTCAAGGTTCTGGGAGTTTAATACGGCCATGGAGATCTGGTCAGAGAGAACCCAGAGGAAGTTCAGGTCGTCTTTTTTTGTCTTATTTGTGGGGTAGAGGTAGAATATGACGCAGCCCATCATGTTGCTGTTTATGATAAGGGGTATGGCTATGAGGCTGTGCGGGAGGTAGCTTATGCCCTTGTTCCTGAACCGTGGGTCGTCCTGGAGGCTGTCTACCTTTACTATCTTTTTTGAGCTTAGTATCTCTTTTTCTATTATCTCCTCTATCTTGTCATAGCCGGTCTTCTCTTTTTTTGCTTTATCGCTGCTGAATATTATAACAGAGCAGTCTTCGATGTATATTATCTTTCTTATGTTCTCCTTGACCTTTTCCAGGGTCTTTGACAGCTCGGTGACATGGCTTACTGACTGGGCTACCTTGTGGAGGATGTTCAGCTCCTCGATCCTTCTTTCACTCATCTTTTTCTGGTGCACCAGCTCAGGCAGTGTGGTGGACAGAAGGGACAGTATCCTGGAGTATTCCTTTATCTTTTCCTCCTTGGTTGCGGGGATGGTGCTTATGTTCTCGAGCAGCTCTTCGCTTTCGATGCCTATCTCCCTGCTGAGGCTGTCGAATACTGCCTGGTCTATGCGCTCTTTGAGGATAGCGCCGCAGATGACTGCGCCAACCTGCTCGCCCTTTACTTTTATGGGGGCTATTATGTTGAGAAGGCCTGCATGGCAGTAGTATAAGATGAGCTTCCTGCCCTCTTTTTCCAGCCTTTCCATGAACTTCAGCCTGCAGCTGCGGCATGATGAAAGGCCCTTGTCTTTTGACTTTATGACCTGGCAGAAGAAAGGGAACTCTTTTGAGCTGGAGATCTCCTCGCCTTTTCTGTCGACTGTGTAGACGACTGTTTCGATGGATTCTGAGAAATTGTCCTGGAGGCTGTTCCATAGTTCCATGTCAAGGGTCTCGCTGATTTTCCCGTCCATAAGGTTTCTGTATGCCGCTTTTTTATAAATATTGCGCTGGCTTTATGCAGAAATAAAAAATCCCCGCCCTAAAGGGCAGGTATTTTTTAAGTCTCAAACTGTGTTATTAATTATAGTAGTAGAGTATGAAACCCAGTTTGAGCAATAATCTATAGGTATGATTAAGAAGGATCTTTTATGCATGATAATGGGGGTCTTTCAGCCAAGCTTCTCATAGGTTCCGGTAGAGTGCCCACAGGGCTGCTTGTTCCATGAGCAGTTGTTTATGCAGCATCCGAGGTGGACTGCGCCTTCCTTATGGCCGCATAATAGGACAGAGTCCGGGCTGCTCTTGAAATCCCCATCGCATATCTTACACTTCATTTACGATCACCCTCTTTTAACCAGTATATACCAGGATTTTCTTCGTTTCATTATTTAAACTTTTCGGAATAATTCAGTAGTTAAGTGGTTAATTAATTATAGAAGTTTGTTATTTATTTAATCCTTGCGTTTGTCTTTTGGATGTTCTTTTTTTGATCTGTATTAGTTAAGTGGTTAATTAATTAGTTAAATTTATTAAATAAATAATTTGTTAAGGGTTTTAGTTGTTTTGCAGGGCTTGTTTTGCTTGAAGAGGTTATTATGGTTACCTTTAAATAAGGCGGCGGAAATCCGTTCTTTATGTATACTGAAATAAGGCTGCATAATGGCAAAGAGGTAGAGGTGAGGTTTGATGAATTAAGCAGGCTGAACAATACGCTTGCAGATTTATGCGGGAGTACAAGCCGTCTGGCGGATGATGTCAATCTTGGAAGAAAAGATATTGTAAATGCGTTGCTGGAGGCGGGGTCTCTAGCAGATGAAGCCTTTAAAAGATTACAGGAAGAGATAGGCTTGTTGTATAATGAGCCTCATGTTTTGGATGAGCAGATAAGCCCCGGCATGAGCTTATGCTATTTTTATCTAGGAAGCTTATATTCTGAAATTGTGCTTGCTACATCTCAACAAAAAGAGATTTTTTATCTGACAAAGGAATATTTTGAGGACATGTATCTCCTGCAGGTCTTATCGGACATGGAATTCAGCAGGGGTGACAGGAATGATAAGATCGCATATGAATTAGGTAAGAATCTTGAAGAACTTGCACCTTCATATAAACTGCAAGTTTCAAGGCAGACAAGGGAGTTTCAGATATTATCTTATATGCTGTTAAACAGGGTAATCCATTGAGGATTTTTTTTTGTTGTTCTGGGATGGTGGTGGGTTTTGTTCTGTTTATTATCATCTGGATAACTTAATCGCATCATCCATGAGCTTAAGAAGCTTCTTGCCTTTATCTGTAATCTCATAATCGACTTTCTTATGGCCTATATCTTTCTTTGTTATGGCTTTTGCATTTGCAAGGTTAGAAAGGACATTCTGCAAGGTAGTATGGGATACTTTGGTCGTCCTGAACATTTCAGAATAGGTTGTTTTTCCTGAGCTTAATAATTTCAGTACTTCAACGCTGCACTCGACTTCTTTGAACTTGAACCATACCATATGAAGAAAATAATAACATTTATATATAAGCATTACATCGTTATAACGATGTAAAATGAACAGGACAGAAAGGTTCAGGCTGGAAAGGATATTCTGGGACTGCGTAAGGCTTGAAAGGGAAACCCGCCTTTCAGAGTACGATGCAGCGCAGGGTGACCTGTGCATAAGGCTGCTGAGGAAGAGAAGGCAGCTGTTCAGCCTGAAAAGGATAACAAGGATAAGATGCAGGGGCTGCGGCAGGGTCTACAACAACAGGAAAAACTGTGTTTTCTGCGACTGTAAGGATATGGAGTTCCTGAGGGAGTAAGATGCGAAGGTATATTTTATTAACACTTCTGGCAATATGCTGTATCTTATCTATGTGCTATATAACTGTCTTGGATGAAGGGCTGAATGATCTTGCAGCCCATAAGATGAAGGCTGGGTTTAGGAACCTTAACCTTACAGAGAAGCAGGAAGCGGTGGATAAGGGATATTTCTACTCATGTTCAGAGGTGGAGGACTTCTGCAGGGAGAACAGGAATGCTTCTGGCTGTGTCCGGTATTGTTTGGGGGGTGGGTGAGTGGTGAGATGGTTTTATAAAATGGATATATCAATATACCAAAAATGTTATTTCATTTCTTTTTATTGTATTTCAATTTAATCTATTTAAAGATGATTACCATTTATGAAATTTTTAAGAAAGGTTTATTAAGGTAGAAAAAATAGAAAAAGATATGGAACTAAACCTGTATCAAAAAGAAGTTTTCAATACTTACAAAAGTAATTCCCAAAGAATAAGGATTTTAACTGAAAGTTGGATGGAAAATAATATGTTCTGTCCTGTTTGTCTAAACTTAAGTATTAATTCACTGCCAAATAATACGCCTGTTGCTGATTTTTTCTGTCCAAAATGTAATGAACAATTCCAATTAAAAAGCCAAAAAAATAGTTTTGGTAAGAGAATACTTGATGGTGCTTTCCAAAAGATGATGGAATCAATCAAACAAAACTTAAGACCTAATTTTTTCTTGCTACATTACAACTTAGATTATTATGTGAATAATCTTTTTTTAATACCTTACTTCTTTTTTACTGAATCAATTATTGAAAAAAGAAAACCATTATCCAAAAAAGCAAGAAGAGCAGGATGGATTGGTTGCAATATATCCTTAGATAAACTTCCTCCTGAAGGAAAGATTAGAATCATAGAAAATGGAATATTATATGAAAAGAAATTAATAGCAGACCAATGGAAAAAGATAAGCTTCATTAAAGATACTCCATTACCTGAAAGAGGATGGACAGTAGATGTGTTAAGAGTGGTCCATTCTTTAGGAAAAAAGGAATTTGCACTCAAGGAAGTTTATGAATCTGAAGAAGAACTTGCCAAAGAACATCCAAATAACAATTATACCAAAGCTAAAATAAGGCAGCAACTACAGATATTAAGAGATAAAGGAATATTAAGATTCAAGAAAAGAGGAAACTATCTTGTTATGAGATAATTCTGACTAGTAACACGTTACCAAATCCCGTAACCAAGTTTTAAATATAGCTTACCTAAGATCTTAAAGATCCAATGCATCAATTGGGTTTATTGCCTTACTATCCAACTTACTCTTCAAAAACATATCATAAGATCTATTTTGGTGATTGCCGTGAGATTCTTCCAAAGATTCCATCTGAATCCATAGACCTAATATTCGCAGATCCTCCCTACAATATGTCTAAGAAGAAGGGGCTGGGGTGGAAGTACTCAAAACATGTTACAATGCAGGAAGAATGGGATATGTTCTCTAAGGATGATTATTTTCAGTTTAACAAAAACTGGCTTAAAGAGGCGTTAAGGGTTTTGAAACACGGCGGAAGCTTATGGATCTCCGGCAGCTTTCATAATATTTATCAGGTTGGTTTTATATTGCAGCATATTGAAGAGGTAAAGATAAATAATTCCATCGTCTGGTTTAAGCCTAATGCCCAGCCAAATATAACATGCAGAATGTTTACAGAAAGTACAGAGCATTTAATCTGGGCATCAAAAAACGGAAAGGGCAAAAGATGGACATTCAACTATGAGGACACGAAAAATAAGATTGTGGACCCATGGTCGCCTAAGGGAAAACAGGCAAGAAATGTTTGGTCTATACCTTTAACCTCAAAAAAAGAAAAATGGGCAGGCCCTCACCCAACACAAAAGCCAGAAGAACTATTGAGAAGGATAATTCTAGCATGCAGTAACAAGGGAGAAACTGTTTTGGATCCTTTTGTTGGTTCCGGGACGACCTCTGTTGTCGCTAAATCACTAGGCAGAAATTCAATCGGGATTGAGAAGGACAGGAAAAATCTGGATATTATTAAGAAGAGGCTGGGGCAGGAGATCCTAGAGATGGAAGGTTAATTAAAACTTAAAGTGCGAAGCACTTTGGATCCCCTAATTCTACATTTAGAAATTCTGTGAAGGTATACTATTGTCCGAAGGATAAGGGATTTGAGACTTTTTTCCACTTAGCGAATACAATATTTCTAGAACAAAAATGAAGGGGACAGTTTGGATTAAAAAATTAAGAAAAAAGGGTTATCATTTTTTCTACGCAGTAGACATAACCATTCGGCTATGCCGTATATCTTTAAACTACCCTGATCTATTTAAATATTTCTATTTTTTGAACTTCCTAGGAACAAGATTATCAAAGTTGAATAATTTGAAGTTTTTACCCACTTTGATATATGATTCAATATGCATATATATTCTTCAATTTCAAGAAATCTTCTGGTTGTCAAGAGTATCTTTCCTGTCGACAGGAAGATATTCTTAATATTTAAATCTTTTTATTTTGATGGCTTATTCAGTCTAAAAAACGAAAGATTTAAATATTAATTATAGTTAATATAATTACTATAGCAACTATAACTAATATTGCTAATATAATAAAAACTATTGAAATAAGATGACTCCAAGACCCAGCGTTATAAAACCAGATTCGAGAGAAAATAAGACTACAATTCAAGTAGATAAAGATACCAAGATGATTTTGACAAAAATAGGTCTAAAAGGTGAGACTTATAATCAAATAATTAAAAGACTGATTACTTACTTTGAAGAACATGTTAATCAATCTGAAAAATTTGTTGAATCTATTGAAGAAAAACACTATTCTGGTCAGATTCAAATCGGTGAAAATTTAGTATTATCAAAATATGACCGAGTTACTATATCAATAAAAGATCAAATCAATGTACAAGAACTATATTTATCAAGTCCAACAATAACTCTTGAAGCAACTTATAATAAACCATTCAAGAAGGAAGATGAAATCTATCAAATTGATTTAAAGATAGATAAAGTTATTTTTGACAATGAAGCATACAGCCCTAAAGAGTTTTTTGGAGTTTTACAAAAAGATATAGTCTATTGTAAAGAATTTGTTTATTATTATTTGAGGTCTATTCTTGAAGTAATAAAGATAGAGTTTAAGAAATCAAATTATTTTTTTAAAGAGTATCATGATTATTTTGATTTGGCAAGATGGAGAACTTTTTTATTGAATTCCAGACTTAGTCCAGAAATTCTTTCTAATGATGTTGAAAGTATATTATCAGATCTAAAAAATGAAAAAACTAACAATAAATTAATTGAAGATGTTAAAAATTCATATTATATAAAAATAAAAGAATTTGGGAGATATGGTTAATGTGACAGAAGGATTACAATTTTTAAATGAATTTTTTATTAATAAGAAGTTTGAAGTAGAGGATAGTACAATAACACTTGATGAAAGGCCATCTTTCGATGTAAGATCCGAGGATTATCACTTTAGAGTTGTTATTGCTGAAGTAGTAGACGAAGTTGAGATCTATTATCGAGACATAGCAATAGAAGATCATCATAGACAAGATAAACATAAAAAACCCCACCTTCAATTTAAATTACATGCAGACGGAATAGGAAATATTCACATTTTCTTACCAATCAACGATGCTAAAGACTATAAAAAATATATATTTAGTTTTTTGGATATTATTGGCTCTATTTTAGTCAAAATGGATAATGAGAAAAAGGAATTACAACATAAATTTATGAGAATGGATAAATTTAAGGAAATTGAAGGAATGGGAGATAATATCAAGAAAATTGTTTGCGAGAGTTATAAACAAGGAAAATTAAAACTTTTAACTGTAGATAGAGAAACAAGAGTAATTGATGGTGAGTATCTAAAACGCATTAAAGGAATACCTCAAATAGAACCTTTTTTTGAGAAATTATAATTTGATTTTCTTTCCTTATGAAAAATAATAATTTCTTTTTCAAACAAAAAGACTCTATAACTCCTTCTATTTGTTCTAACCTCCAATAAAAAAACATCCAGGGTGAAGTCAAACCTAACCGCACCCTTTCAAAAAAACCTTTCATATATCACCTCCTTTTATGCAGGCATGTCAGACAGGAGCCTGAATATGTTCTCCTTGAACCTGAAGAAGTCCTTCTTCTGGATTATGGCCCCTGCTGCGCTCCTGTGGCCTCCTGCATTGGCCCTGTGAAGGTTCTTTATCGACCTTTCCAGCAGCTCGTTCACTGCTATCTTCCCGTCATACCTCCTTGCGCTTATGTTTATGGTGTTCTTGTTCATGTCCTGTGTAATAACTACCGTCTTGTCGGGATATTTCTGGCTTAGGGACTTTATGACAGAGGGGTTTATGAAGTATTTCGGCTTTATGTTGTCAAAGACAAGGCCCAGCTTGGGGTATACCTCAGCCAGTTTATTTACATTGCTGTTCCAGTACCTTATCTCTTTCTTTATCCTCCGGTCGCATTCCTGCAGCTTTGAGCTGTACAGCTCCTTGTGGGTCTTTGAGCTGCACAACAAGTCGTAGCAGACCTTTGTGTTCTTTATGTTGTAGGCTATGCTGTGGAATATCATCTTTGTTATCTTATAAAGCTCGGAATCGTTTATCCTGGCAGTGTTCTGCATCCTGTACCTTTTAAATACTTTATTTACAAAAGGCTTCCAGTAGTCATAGCCGGAATCGCCGAGTATGCCTATGGCAGCGAGCCAGTCAAGGCCTTTAAGGTTGACGACCTTCTTTCCAAGGTCAAGGCACAGCTTTGAGCAGCAGTAAAAGTCAGGGTTGGCGCTGGCAAATACCATCTGGGGCTTTATAAGGACAGTCTTCCCGGAATTTACGTTCCTGTACAGCTTGTGATGGTCCAGGATAAGGACGTCTGAGAGCTTCTCGATAGCCTTTATCTCAGGGATCTGGTCTATGCTCAGGTCGCAGAATATTAATTTGTTTATCCTCTTCTTCCTTATGCTGCTTATTATATCCTGGGGTATGAAAGGGCTGTAGGTATAGGCTGAATAGTCTGCCTCTTTCTTCCTCAGCCTTCTGATGATGTTTGAGAAGATAGCCGCAGAGCAGACACCGTCAGGGTCTGAATGGTAGACTATCCCTACCTTATCATCCTTTTTTATGCCCAGGACAAATTCCCTGAACCTTTGTATGAGTCTTTGGTTTTTGATCTTCATTTTAATCTATTCAAGCTCCGCAAAAAAGTAGTATGGTGTTGTTTCACCTGATCCTGTAGGGTGCTCATCCTCCCCTACGATCAGCTGGAAATCGCTCGTTTCTGAGCCCGGCTTATAGTCGTCAAAATCCTCTTCAAGAAGGGCTGTGAAGATTATGCTTACATTGTCTGTCAGCAGTATCTCCTTGAACCTGCTCATCTGGTAGGATTCATTGACATACATATATGTCATGGGGCAGGAATCGTTTACATTTATGTGGACATCCCCTACATAGAAGCCGGCAGCATCTGAATAGGTTGCGTTGAACGTCTCATCCACGCCGTCAACATCATCGCTGTTCATCCCGAACATGCTTTCCAGTACGCTCAGGTTTATCATCTCACTTCCGTTTCCGGTTGTGGGGGCTGTATAGTTCACGCATTTTACCTTTATCCATGTGACTGAGCTTGAGTTGGAGGCATAGATCTCTCCCTGCGGCGAGCTAAGGACCCAATCATACATGGTGTAGTTGCTTGCGTCATCCAATGTTATGGCGCCTGTGATGTTTCCGTAATAGCCCTGCCATGACCTTGTGGCTGAGGTGCTTACGATGTTTATGGCAGTGATGTTCCCTGCCTCTGCGTTTAGCTGAACAGGAGGTGCGGCCCCTCTTGTCTGAGCAGTGCTTTCATTTATGCTAGAGGGACCGCTCGGCACGGCAAATAAAAACGAGGTAAACATAATCAAGATGACAAGAAACAATGCTGCTTTTATGATTGTTATTGTTTTTTTCATTTGCCTTACCTTTTGTTTTGTATCTATCTACCTACTTCATAAACGAAAGATTTATATATACTTTATGTACTTATAGTATTGTCAGTATGGTTTGTATATACTTATCTTCGGTAGAGGTGAGGCAAAATGCATACGAGAAGGCTTGTCAAATCAGGGGCATCGTCCTATACGGTCTCGCTGCCAAAGGAATGGCTTGAGAGGAATAAGCTGAAAAGGGGAAATATGGTATATATAAAGGAGAAATCACCCGGCGAGCTGTCAATATCGCCGGAATCTGTCGAGGAGCCTTTAAAAGCAAGGGAGATAACGATAAATGTGGATGACAAGGAGCTGGGGACGATAGAAAGGGAGATAACCTCTGCTTATGTCAATAACTATAATACCATACGCATAACAGGCAGCACCCTTATTGACAAGACGAAGGATATAAGGAGGATACTGCATAATTTTACTGCTCTGGAGATAACAGAGCAAAGGGCTGAAAGGATCGTAGCAAAAGACCTGCTGAACCTGAAGGAGGTCTCTATAGAGACCTCAATAAGAAGGATGGACATGATAATAAGGTCGATGATGCAGGACATAGGGAGCATAAGGAACAAGAGCATACTCGAAAACATCCAGTTCAGGGATTTTGACGTGAACAAGCTCTATTTTCTCCTGTTCAGGCTCATAAAAGGGGCGTTGAACGACCCTGTCCTGGCAGGACATTTTGATATTGACAGCGAAAAAGCCCTTTCAGTCTGGTATCTTGCGGTGAACCTGGAGAATATAGCAGACTGCTGCAAGAGCATATGCCTTAACCTGACCAGGGTAGGGGAGGAATACGACCTGGCAGAGTTTGAGGAGCTTTACAAGAAGGTTATGGGATATTATTTTGATGTCATGAAGGCATACTACAAGAAAGACAAGAAACTGGCAGACAATGTTGCCCTGAACAGGAACGGCGTAATAGACAGATGCGTATTGCTCTCTGAGAAGAACAAGGGGTTTGAGATGCTGAACCTGTGGGGAAGCTTAAAGGAGATAGAGAACCTTATCTGCAATATAGGCAGGATCGTTATTGACGGGTGAAGTTGTTCTTAGGCTTATGTCCGGTTGGCAGCTTTAAAATAACCAGTTTGATCGCTATTTTTATCACTTCTTTCAGATTACATAATTATTTATAACATCTTGATTTTTGTCCTTAAAAAACAGCGAGGTGGGAAAAATGGGGATTAAAAAATTCTTGGCGTTGTTGAGTGTTGTGCTTTTAGCGTCAGTATATATCGCAAGCGCAGAGACAATATTCTTCGACGGGTTTGAGAGCGGAAGCTTTGGCGAGTGGACAGAGTCTGTGGAGTATGACTGGAATGTTGAGACGCCGGCAGAGCTGAACATACCAGGGTATCCTTCGGGAAATCTGGTTGCACATGCAGACAACTGCGATTCTGGGTGCTATCTTACGTTGAAGGATGCAATAGACCTAAGCTCTTATGAGAATGTGACTGTTAAATTCTACAGGTATGTTGATAATGCTTTGGACAATGGTGAGTATCTTAAGGTTGAGGCTTATGACGGCAGTTCGTGGAACCAGATATTCTACTGGACAAACGGGGCAGGGGATGATAATACATGGCATTATGAGACATGGAATGTCCCTGCCGGCTACCTGGTGAGCAATTTTAAGATAAGGTATGTTACAAAAGAGAGCCAGACTAAGGAGGAGGTAGAGGTTGATGATGTTAAGATAGAAGGAACACCTTCTGGAGAGCCTGACTCGTGCTCTGACACAGACGGCGGGAATGTTATTGCTACATTCGGTACAACCTCCGGCTATTACGGCGGCATCCCTTACAGCAATGATGACTACTGTGTCGATGCCAGCAACGTAATGGAGCACTATTGCAGCGGCGACTATGAGCAGAGCCAGCAGCAGAGCTGCGGCACAGACGGCTATGGTTCAGCATACTGTTCTGGTGATCTTGTCTATAAGGACTACACTGACTATTGGTGCGCATTAGGAGAATGTTTAGATAATGCTACGCCTGTCCTTCAGGAGGACTGCGATTCCTATGACAGCTATGGCGCTCCATACTGCTCTAACTCTTCAGTCTACAGGGACTATAGCGACTATTACTGCAGCGGCGGGTCATGCAGCTATACAACATATCCTGAATGGGTGGAAAACTGTGATTATGGCTGCACTAACGGAACATGCGATCCTGTTTCTGACTCGTGCTCTGACACAGACGGCGGGAATGTTATTGCTACATTCGGGACAACCTCCGGGTATTACGGCGGCGTCCCTTACAGCAATGATGACTACTGTGTCGATGTCAACAACATAATGGAGCACTACTGCAGTGGCGACTATGAGCAGAGCCAGCAGCAGAGCTGCGGCACAGACGGCTATGGTTCAGCATACTGTTCTGCTGATCTGGTGTATAAGGACTATAATGACTATTTCTGCTCTGTAGGAGCATGTTCTTATAATGCCACGCCTGTCCTGCAGGAGGACTGCGATTCCTATGACAACTATGGCTCAACATACTGCTTTAACTCTTCGGTCTATAAGGACTATAACGACTATTACTGCAGCGCCGGTGCATGTAACTATACAACATATCCTGAATGGGTAGAAAACTGTGATTATGGCTGCACTAACGGAACATGCGATCCTGTTTCTGACTCGTGCTCTGACACAGACGGCGGGAA
>JAHWHQ010000036.1 GCA_019323195.1 Candidatus Woesearchaeota archaeon
GCATACTGGTCTTGAGAAACAGTTGAAAGTTCCGTATAGAAGATATCAACGCAGGAAGCATTAAAGCTTCCGCTAAAGATATGTTTCGCCATGTTACCTGGAGAATTATTTATAGCCAGAGGAGAAGTATCATAATAAGCATCACTATAAACAGGAGTTCCAGCAACAGCCTCCCATCCTAATTCTTTTACGTTCTGGCCATTGCTTGCAGTGCCGTTATTAGCAGGATTAGAAAAATCAGCCCAATTATAGTCAGTAACCACGCAACTATAAGCATCACAATCAAAGGCGCAAGCAAAACCTCCCAAGACAACCAATAGCACCAGAAACAGGACTGCTTTCTTCCCAAGAAGGGAACCTGAAAAGATGGATTTTTTCATTCTGCCATCACCTCGTAATCAAGCTCCTCAAGAAAGAAGCTGTCATCCTCCGCTGTAAAGCCCTCCTGCGAATTCTTCAGCGACCTCTCCACATTATCCTCTGTTATTATAAACCTAACACAGCTCTCCCCCGGCTGGCAGATGCCGTCATTATTCCCGTCAAACTTGCTGTCGCATACAACTATCAGGGAATCAGCCTCTTCCTGGGCGCTGCACTTCCCCCATCCCTCAAAATCTATCTTTCCCTGCTCATCAGCCCTTATTATTCTCAATTCCTTAGGGGTGCAAATTTCTTTGCTGTGCTGCACTATTTGGGTTCCTGTTTTGCATGTATAGTTATAATATTCTGTTTCCTGGTTGCAGCTTTGGTTTATAGGAGGGTCATCACAGATAGTTGTTACATGCTCCCTTTGGCAAGTGCCATATACTGGCTCCTCAGTCTCCCAGTATTCCATCCTGCAATCCTCAATCTCTTCGAATGATATATCGCTCTGAGACCCACCACCCAAAACAAACAGGGTTTCTGTATCAGAATAGCTGGCAAGATACTCTGTTATCTCCTCCTCTGAGCTAGCCTCGCTTCCCAGGAACCTTGCCTGGACAGTATGCTCTCCCCCTGCAAGGTAGGATGTTCCTATCTCAAAAGTAACCTCTCCAAAAGAACCGGTCATCTCAGTATCCACAAGATCCCCATCAACATAAATCCCTACCTGCTGGTCAGCAAGGCAACTGTTATTCTGCTCAAGAAGGGTTGCATTGGCATTAACTACCTCTCCTTTTGAGACATTAGAAGGAAAAACCGCAAGATCCTCTATCTTTGTCACAACCTCTGCTCTCCTTTTCTCAAAAGTTGCGTTCAAGCTGCTTACACCACTATAAACTACATCCTCATAAGGGACTTCAAGGTCATAATCAACATAGATAACCTGCGCAGATACATTATTGGAATAAGATGCATTATACCTGCCGTAATTCAGGTAAAAAACATCATCCCAGCTGCCTTCAGCATCCAGCCCGATAAAGCCGCAGCATTCCTCCCCGCCATAGCAGAGATATATATCAGAATTGACATTCCATCTTGTGCAAAGCCTGCTGTAGTTCAGCTCCCAGTCAAAAGCAGAGTCCTCAACTGTAAAATCGATAATATTCCCTATTGTCTCAATCCCATTATCATCAGGATCATAAACTGTCCCGGACTTATACTCCAAAACTATTTCTATATTCTTCTCCTCCCCTGCATGGACAATCGTATTGATCACAATCCCAGCACAGAAAACAAGAACTAACATTAAACAAACTATTCTCTTATTTTTAGAAATATCCATCAAAACCACCCCTTTTTTTAATAAAGATAAATTCAGGCCTTATTGCCTCACAACACCCACATTTTTCTCAAACAAAGAATGGGTTAATATACCTTATTATCAAATGGCGCCCCCATTTTCCCTGTTTTGAGGGCACTTTTTGGTTTTTTGTGCCCACTTTTTCTGTTTTTGAGGGCAAAAATCAGGAAAATTTGCCCACATGAAAAGAAAGATTTATATCAATCAAAATATAATTTAACAAAAAGGAGGAAAATGGCGTCAATAATAAGTTCTAAGCGATGTAAGAATCATGTCATATTATCTATAGAGGCAGGGCAGGATGAGCTAGAAAGCCTGAATGGAAAAGTAGACAACATATGCCTTATCCCTAAAGAAGAGATTAACATAAGATCAAGCATCTATGAAAAAGGAAGGAAAGGCTGCACCAAGTATTTCCTTATACCTAAGACCTTAAGAAAAAATGTCAAGCTGGGAAATGATATCTATTGCTCAAAGCTTAACCTCAAAGACAAATTAATGTTCACCTTTATCACAAATTATACTCTAACCAACGAGAATAACTCAACAAGGCCTTAATTTTCCCTGTTGTTATCTTGTACTGCCGTCAATCTGGGCGTGGACGGTTTCAGGGGCGGTTTTATCACTGGGGTTGCCGGATTTTCCGGGTAAGGCAGGCTTGTCCTTTTTAACAGCAGAGAAGATAAAAAAAGCAAGAATCCCTAATAAAGTTACTAATGTTATCGCCAACCCCCCCTTAAATGACCCGGGGAAGTAACTAAACCTCAGTTCGGAATCATCCTTGCCAACCCAGACAGCGCTGGAGAATCCATTTGCCCTGAGAATCCGTTTTTCGGGCTTAACATGCCACCCATCATACATAAAATATTTCTCTGCTATTACTGCAAAACCCTCTTCCTTGTTTAGTTTAACTGCCATGCTGTTGGGCTTAAACTCGCTAATCTCTAATGTTTTTACTTCTCCGTAAGAGGAGTTGAAATTCAATAATAGCTTATCTATATCATCCAAGGTTATTGTGCTCTGCCGCTCGAATATATTGGGCAATAATATTCCCCCCCCATCAACATATCCTTTCAAGGACTGCATATCCTTTGGGCTCTCCAGCATTATCACCGCCTTAAACCTTGAAAGCGGCATGGGGATATTCGCTGAATCGGAGAGGACCACTGCCAGATTTGAAGGGTTGAAATTTTTGTTGAGGATAAAGGAATACATTGCCTCTATTGTTTTTTGCTCTTCCCCAATAATAAGGATTGCGTTGTCAACAAGATATGCCCTTGGGATAAACCTTTTATTAAGGTAAAGATAAGGCCCGAAATTTTCGTCACATATGGGGTTGATATCCCTGTCACACCTCTCGAACTCCCTCACAAGGGCCAGATCTTCCGAGCTGATATTATCGGCTGAATAAAAATACCTGGTGTTATACATGCCCAATACCTTTGCCGGATTAGAGGCTGCCACGGGATTTATAAATTCGAACAGGTATCTTGCCTCGAAGGTATTTAACTGGCCATGTATCGTAGAAATCCCCATAGGGATCCATAATGACTGGCCGCTACCCCCAATATGGTTAAAAAGGCCCCATCTGTGGCTCCTGAAAAGCCCGCTTTGTCCAGCTTCATGGAGATAAACCATAAGGGGGTTGCTGTTCATCTCCTCTTCCATATTTATACGAACAAAATTCAGTTTGGGTGATTCATAGGGCAAGGTTATGAAGAGAACCAAAACAAAAACAAAAAAACCGGCATTCCGGGCCTTTTTATTTTTTATCCTGCCAACAAGATTCTCAAACAAGAACTTGGCGCCAAATCCGGCCAATACGCTAAAGCAAAAAGGAGCTAAATGCAAGATCCTTATAATATGGTGCTGCCTGCTAAAACCCGGGAAGAATCGCCATAACAGGTAGAAGAGGTAAGAGCCTGTTGAAATATTAAAAAGCAACAAGACAGAAATTACAAAGAATAAGACATATTTGTTTTTTACCAAAGCAAGGGAGAAGATAGCCAAGATAAGCACAATAAGACCTATCTGCAGGTCATTAGAACCTGACATGGTTTCAGATGTAACAAACGCTTTGATGAGCTTACTTGTCATATCCATCATATTTTCATACCGCACATAATGCTGGCCTCTTGCCCCTTCAAAGGACCTGCCACCACTCAGATCAGTAACCTTGCTGAAATCCATCAAAGGGAGAAGCCGTATAGCAGATAGGCCGAACAGGACAACCATTAAAACAAGAGATATCAGAACTATTTTTTTGTATTTTTTCATTCCTGTAAAAAAAAGGTATACAAAAAAAAGAGCAACCAAAAAAAGAATATATGTAAATACGGAAACATCTCCTGCATGGAATGAAAGGGCAAGAAATATTCCGGCAAAGACAGAACTCTTAATCCACTCTTTTCTTTTATATGCCCGTAAAATAAACAGGAAAACAGCAGGCAGCCATACAATGGAGTCAAAATGCAGTTCACCTCCAGATATCAATGAATTTTGATTATACCTATTGAACATAAATGTGAAGGCTGCTATCAAAGCATATTTGTAATCCAGTTTAAGTTCAAGAACAAGAAAATACATCGAAATGCCAATGATAAACAACTGAATCATCCCCAGCAGGTTTATAGCCATATTAAACGAAGGAAGAACTAAAACAAGAAGATTTGCTATGTTGAAGATGGGGTGCTGGGGATACTGAAAAAAAGGGGTTCCGCCATAAACATAAGGTATCCATAAAGGGAACTGATGATGATTAATTACAGCATCTCTGATAAAAACAGCACTTACATCGTATTGACCGCGCATATCATAGGTAGGATCGTATTTATCAAAACTAAACTTAGAATGCCTTATGCCCCATACCAGAACAATTAGCAGAATCAAAAGGGTTCCAAATAATTTTTTGTTTTTTGTCAGATTATTTAATTGCATATTGAATATAAACTGCCCAGGGCAAAGTAATTAATGATTGTTTTTAAATATTCTGATTTATATTTTTTGTTTATAGAATCGATACCTTAATTTCCAAACGAAATGCTCTGAAACCTAGCAACGTTTTTCCTAAAATTGCGAAAGAAGGGCAAAAAGAATGATTGAAAGAATAAAATATGAAGGCAGGGGTTTCTGATGGCCTTATAGAAGCCAAAAACAATTATATTTAAATACTTTTCTGATTTATAAAGATTTATAAGTAAAACAATAAAAGGGGCTTTTTTGAGCTCCAGATTTAAAAAAAGAGGTCATAGGGGGTGTTTTTATGGCTAAGAAGAAGGAATCAAAGAAAAGGGACATAAAAGTGGTCAATATAGTTATTTCTACCTCTTTAGAGCATGATATTCCGCTTGAAAAGATGGCAGCTACGTTATCCAATACCGAATACAACCCTGAGCAGTTCCCAGGGCTTGTTATAAGGATCAAAGAGCCTAAGACGAGCGCCCTGATATTCAGCTCCGGCAAGGTGGTCTGCACGGGGGCAAGGTCAATGGACAAGGTTCATGAAAGCATCAAAAAGATCATCAAAAGCTTAGAGAAGATAAATATCAAGATAACGATAAAGCCCGAAATAAAGATCCAGAACATCGTCGCTTCAGGAAGCGTCGGGATGGACCTTAACCTGAATGTCCTGGCAATGAAGCTTGAGAATACGGAATATGAGCCTGAGCAGTTCCCAGGGCTTGTCTACAAGCTGGAGGAAGCAAGGGCAACATTCCTTCTGTTCAGCAACGGAAAGATCGTATGCACAGGGACAAAAAGCGAGAAAGAGGTACACTCTGCACTGGATAAGCTGATAATAAACCTTAAAAAAGTCAAATAAAAGCAAAAGCAGGGTATGATAACCAGGCCATAACATCGATGTTAGTTGGGGGAAGGGTAGTTCAATTTTTTTCATAAGGTAACCCGGAGGGGGTTTTGTTTTCTAATGGCTGCTAGCCTGCTTCCCCAATGAGATGCAATCTTTAATTGGTGAAAAGAGTATCTAAGATGGAAGCACAAAAACAGATAGAAAAATTTAAGGACCTTATAGAAAAGAGCTATCTGGCGGTATTGAACGATAACCTAAGGAAAGACAGAAAGTTCCTTGTCATAGACTTCAATGAACTGAGCAGGTTTGACCCTGAGTTAGCAGACATCCTTCTTGAACAGCCTGAAGACACCATAAAGGCAGCTGAGATTGCTGTTGACCAACTGGACATAGAGAATTCTGAAAATACAAAGATAAGGTTCAACAACCTCCCGGAATCACAGCAGATCATGATAAGGAACATAAGAAGCAGGCATCTAAACAAGCTATACCAGATCGAGGGAGTAGTAAGGCAGAAGTCAGATGTCAGGCCGCAGGTTACTGCAGCAAAATTTGAGTGCCCTTCATGCGGCAACGTCATAAATGTCCTGCAGCTAGACAGCTCTTTTAAGGAACCTTCAAGATGCGGCTGCGGGAGAAAGGGAAAATTCAGGCTGGTAAGCAAGGAGCTTGTGGATGCACAGGGGATAGTGTTAGAGGAGTCGCCTGAAAGCCTGGAAGGGGGGGAGCAGCCAAAAAGGATGAACGTCTTCCTGAAGGATGACCTGGTAAGCCCGATATCCGAGAAAAAGACATCGCCAGGGGCAAAGATAAGGGTGGTGGGGCTGACAAAAGAGGTCCCTATAATAACAAGGACAGGAACCAAATCCACAAGATTTGACCTGCTGATAGAGGCCAATTATGTTGAGCCTGTGGAAGAGACGTTTTACGAGGTGGAGGTTACAGAAGAGGAGGAAAGGCAGATAAGGGAACTGGCAGAGGACCCAAAACTGACACAGAAACTGATCAAGTCAATAGCGCCATCGATATACGGATATGAAAAGGTTAAAGAGGCAATACTCCTGCAGATGATGGGGGGGGTGCATAAGGTAAGAAAGGACGGGGTAGTAAGCAGAGGGGATATGCATGTTTTGCTGGTTGGGGATCCGGGAGCTGGGAAATGCCTAGACGCTTCTTCCAAAATCGTGTTAGAGGATGGTGAAATTACTTCCATTAAATCATTTTATGAAAAGAATGTTTCATTCAGTAATTTAAATAGAGGTACAATGAAAATTTTTTCAATAAATGAAGATGGATTAAATTTCACAGCACAGCCGGTAAGATTTTGGAGCAGGAGATCACCAGAAAAGATGCTGAAAATATTAACTGAAACAGGAAATGAGATCATTGTAACAAAAGAGCATCCTCTTTTCACAACAGATGACGGGCTGATATTTGCAAAGGAGGCTTATGAGTATAAAGTTGGTGACTATGTAGCAACACCATCAAGGATTAATGTAGAGGGAGCATTGCAGGTTATTCCCACAGATGTGGTCAAATCCAAATCAAAGAATAGAGTAAAGTACAAAATAAGGGGCGTTCTTGATGCGGAATTTGCCAGGTTATTAGGGTATCTTGTAGGAGATGGAAATGTAAGATTTAACAAAACTACAGGGGTAATCAGATTTTCCAATAATAATCAAGAGCTGCTAAGGGATTTTGAAGGATTGATTAAAAAACTATTTGATCATAAGGTCACTAAAAACAGAAAAAGGGGAACAGATTGCTGGGATTATCGTTGTTTCTCTATAGAACTTGCAAGAATCCTAGAGAAAATAGATATAAACATAACTAAAAAATCAGATAAGATGTGCATATGCCCATTATTGTGCAAATCTCCAAACTATGTCTTAAAAGAGTTTATCAGGTCTTTATTTGATTGTGAAGGGCATATTAGAAAAGACAGAAGAGAGATAGAATTCAGCTCTAAAAGCAAAGGGCTGATTTACGACCTGAAGCTTGTGTTACTAAGATTTGGAATAATCTCACAAATCTCTTCAGCACTGAAGTGTGCAACAAATACAAAAGACAAAATAAAAAGGCGCTATTATAGGTTAAGGATAAGCGGCAAGGACGTATTAGATTATTATGATCAGATTGGCTTTGTATCCAGTGAAAAACAAGATAGGTTAAGGGTATGGAAAGAAAGCAAGATAAAATTGAATACGAACCTAAATGTTGTTCCAGGATTAAAGGATGTTCTAAGAGTAGTAAGAAAAAAATATGGCCTCAGCCAATTTTCATTTGAAGTAAGAAGATCAACTTACCAACACTATGAGAAGGGAGACAGGTTTCCATCATATGAAAAATTGAGAAGTGTTTGTAAAACATACGATGGATTGAAAATTAAGGATCCATTGATAGGGCTTTTGAATCAAATAGCAAAAACGGACATATTCTGGGATAAAATTAAAAGCATAGATACAATAGATGCTAATGAAGGTTTTGTCTATGACTTAGAAATTGAGAAGACGCATAATTTTATTGCCGGGGGGGTTGTGGTCCATAATTCAGCCCTACTTAAAAGGTCCAATAAGATTGCGCCAAAATCGAGGTATATCTCAGGAAAAGGCGTTTCGGGTGCCGGACTTACTGCGGCTGTTGTGAAGGATGAATTCCTTAAGGGGTGGAGCCTGGAGGCTGGAGCTATGGTGCTGGCGTCAAACGGCCTTGTATGCATAGATGAGATGGACAAGATAAGCCCCGAGGACAGGAGCGCAATGCATGAGGCTATGGAAAACCAGACAGTAAGCATATCAAAGGCAAACATACAGGCAACACTGGTGGCAAAAACAACAGTCCTTGCAGCTGCAAACCCCAAGTTCGGCAGGTTTGACCCTTATGGGATAGTGGCAGAACAGATAGACCTTCCGCCTACACTGATAAACAGGTTTGACCTGATATTTACGATAAAAGACCTGCCCGACGAAAAAAGGGATTCGCTGCTTGCAACGCACATCCTGAACCTGCACCAAAACCCTAAGATAGAGGAGCCTGAGCTGAGCACTGACCTGCTCAAAAAGTATATAGGTTATGCAAAAAGAAAAATAAAACCTGTACTTTCTGATGGGGCAATCGAAGAGATCAAAAAGTATTACCTTAAGATGAGGGCAAGCGGAGGATCAGAGGAAGGGATAAAAACAATACCAATCTCTGCAAGGCAGCTAGAAGCCCTGGTAAGGCTAAGCGAGGCTAATGCTAGATTGAGGCTGTCTGAAGAGGTTACAAGGAAAGATGCAAAAAATGCAATAAGCCTTCTTGAATACTCGCTTATGGATGTTGGGTTCGACAAGGAGACAGGAAAGATAGATATAGACAGGATAGCGACAGGGGTATCTGCCTCTGCAAGGAGCCATATAATTACAATAAAAGAGATAATCAATGAGCTGGAAGAGAAGATTGGAAAGACAATCCCAATAGATGATGTTGTCGCCGCAGCAAAGGAAAAAGGGATCAATGAGGACAAGGTTGAAGAGGTTGTGCAGAAACTTAAGATAAAAGGCGACCTATACGAGCCACGCAGCGGTTTTGTATCGCGCATATAATGTCTTTTTTGGGCCAATATCTGTTTTCTTAAAAACAAAAAAATATATAAAGAACAGCAGTTACTTTTTTAATGGGGGTTTTATTCATGGAGAAATTACAGAAGAGGCAAGTAGCTTATAAGGTAAGGATCGATGATATCATCAAAGGCGAGTATGTAAAGGAAGAGGGTGAATGGGTCCCGAACTACATCAGGATAGGGGACAAGAAGGCTTCAAGGGTTAACTTAATTGCGGTTGTTGTCTCAAAACATGACCTGGAGAATACCAACTACCAAAGCATGATCATAGATGACGGGTCAGGCAGAATCTCAATAAGAAGCTTTGATGAAGGAAATAATTTCAACAATATTGGGGTTGGAGATTTCGTATTGGTGGTGGGAAGGCCAAGGGAATATTTCAATGAGAAATACATAGTCCTGGAGATATTCAAAAAGATAAAGGACCCTATGTGGGTAGAGGTAAGAAAATTAGAGCTTGGCGGCAATAAGGAGAGCAAAAAAGAGCCGATAATGAATGAGCGGCCCGAGGAAGCCGGCAAAGAAGAAGCAATTGATGCAGATAAGACTTCAGGAGAGGATATGGCCAAGAGGATATTCAAGCTTATAAAGGAGGAAGACAGGGGTAGCGGAGTAGATACGCAGGAGGTAATAACAAAATCAAATATAAATGAGGCAGAAAGGATCATAACCCGGCTGCTTGAAGAGGGAGAGGTCTTTGAGATCAAGCCAGGAAAACTTAAGATACTAGAATAATACAGGCGTAACAAAGGATTCTAGGAGGGCTGCTACCAGGAGGATAACAATGGACAGCAAAAGGAGGTCTGTCGAGTCCAAAAGGACATTCTGAAATTTTTTCGACCTGAAGTCGTGCTTTATTATGGCTATAGAAACGATGCCGGCAGCAAGACCGCCTATGAAATAAGCCAGGATCTCGGGTATGCCGTGGACCATATACCTTAAGATGCCAAGGGATGCTATCTTAAAGTAAACAGTGAAATGGGCCACGCCGGAGACGTTGCTCCTTATAAAATTGCCTATGGCAGCACCTATGACCGATGCGTTCCATGCAAGGATAAAAATTGCCCCAAAACCATAGACAAAGGCAAAGACCAGGCAGAGTATCAGGACCTTGATGTTATTAAAGAAGATCTTTGAGAATAAAGCAAACTGGTTTACGCTGTGGCCGGTTATCTGGGTATTAATATCTGTAATTGTCTTTGTCTGGATGGAGAACAAGGTGTTAGTGACATTAGCAGGAAGAAAGACATACCATAGCGTGAAAGAGATAGTAATGCCCAAAAAAAGGAATATGAAAAATGAGAGCGCCCTGCCATGCTCTTTTATGAGGGCCCTTTCACTGGATATTTCCAGGTCCTTTTTTTCTTCGAGCTTAATTGTCCCATACATGATAGGGACAGAAGCCGTCACTGTCAGAAAAACCATCACAAGGCTGGCATGGGGCCTGAAGATCCACAGGCTTAAAAGTATGGCTATGGAAGAATAGAACATACCTATAAAGAACATCTCCCATGGCTTTCTTTCTGCCTTGAACGGCTTTATTAAGGATTCTACGACCATCTTTGGATTTTTTAGCTGGTTATTTATATAGTTTTCTATAGGATTTCCCTATATAAAAAAGATTAAATACCTTTGAATATATAAACATAACTGAAAATAATTAAATTTATATAGGGTTCATGACTTTCACCTGTTAAAGTGGAATATAAAGAACTATTAAAGAAAGCCAGGGAACAATTGCCCAAATCTGTTTTCGAGAAAGAAAGGTTTGAAATACCCAAGGCAAGGGGCCATATACAGGGGAACAGGACTGTATTAAGCAACTTTCTCCAGATAGCTGATATATTGGGAAGACCAGCAGAACATCTGCTTAAATATATCCTTAAAGAGCTGGCTACGCCGGGAGAGGTTAAGAAAAGCGGCTCTGTCATAATAGGAACAAAGGTGGGAGCCTCAAGGATAAATGAAAAGATTAGGCAATATGCTAACGAGTTTGTTCTTTGCAGTGAATGCGGAAAGCCTGACACAAAGATAGAAAAAGAGGATAAGTTTACTTTTTTAAAGTGCCATGCATGCGGAGCAAAACATCCTATAAAGGCCAGATAAAAGCTGCTTATAAGACAATCTGGACTGATGTTTTGCAGGAGGATGTTTTTGTAATAACCAAATTGTATGCATTTGATATGATTGATGTTCAAAATGATAGTTAAGATACATAAGACTGCAGAAGGAAGGAAGATAGTGGCTATATGCGACAATAACCTGATAGGGAAGAGGTTTGAAGAAGGAAAACTGCAGCTTGACCTGAATTCTGCTTTCTATAAAGGAAAAGAGATGGGGAAGGAAGAGGTTAAGGAGCTGCTTAAAGAGCCCTGTATTGTAAATATAGTGGGTGAAGAAAGCGTTAATTTCGCCCTACAGGCAGGAATCGCGAATAAGAAAGATGTTCTCAGGATAAGCAATATACCCCATGTAGAGGCAATAATATAGCAAAGTAGAAGCGAATTTGATTCAGCCAAACCACTGCCCCAAAGCTATCTGCTTTTCCTTTTCTTTGCCAAAAATACCTTCAACCCTTCTTTTTGTAAGTTCCAGGCTTAGCTTCAGATAGGAAGGAAGGTCGTATTTGGCTGCAAGGCTTATTGCAGGCTCAAGATACTTTATTATAGAGCCTTCTGAGATAGTAAATATTATCTTCCCCCCGCATTTTGTGCACTTGCCCACTAATGGCGGCCGGCGGTATTTCTGGTTGCAGTTAACGCACCTGAAGACCTGCTGGGAAAATTTCCTTAGGTTTCCTTTTATGTCGCGTATGAAATGCTTCTCTATGACCAGCCTTGCAACATCTCCTGTATCTACGGCCCTTATCTTCTCTGCAAGGTCCATCTGGCCCTTAAGCTTTTCTTCCATCGAGGGAAGGGTCTTATATGCAGAACACCTCTTGCCGTCATTAAGGTCGCCCAAGTCGTGGGTAAACCAGAAATCTTCATACTGCCCTTCCTTGTTAAGCCGCTTGCCTAACTGATCTATCTCAACATCCCATGGCTGCTTGTACTGCAAACAGGCCTCATAGAACTCCAAGGGGTACCTTTTTGCCACATCAAGGTCAAAAACCATATCATCGACCTCTGCAGGAATCAGGGCAGAGGTCAAGACAAGGGGGGCATCCTGGGTTGCGCCACGGTTGTTGGGGAGGAACTGCCTTGAGAAATTCAGCAGGATGTCCATTATAAGGGTCACTGATGCCTCATCGCCATCGCAGTCACGCCTAGTAGCAGCGTGAAAGATAGGATGGGCGTAAAAGCCAAGGGTTTTTGAAAAGCCTATTATCCTGCCAGTTGTTGCTGCTGAGGTATGGGGCGCTAAAGCGATCACCAGCTTGCCTGCAAGATCGGCAGGTGATCTAAGGCTGTAGAACGGCTTAAGATGGTAGAATTCAACCAAAAGGTCGTCAATAAAGTTTGCCAGCCGGAACAGGATCTGGTCAGCGCCTTCTTCTGGGGACTCGTCACAGGCAGGCAGTATCAGGTCCTGGGGGCGCAATTCGAGAACCTGGCCAGGATCAACCAGCTCTTTCCCGTATATGTCTTTCACGTACCCCAGCACTTTCAGCTTCTCTATGCTTGTCTGTATCTCTTTTGGCTTGAAGTGGGTTATTGCAAGCTGGGTCATATCATACCTTGTTGTTCCGTCTTTATTGACATATATGTCGTGCTTCGCCCTTAGGATGCCTTTTGCAAGGTGCTCTGGGATATGGTCTTTATTGGATGTTCCCCTAACGCCCTTGATCAAATCAGGCATGGTTTTTTCACCCATATTGCCCATGATTCTCTTGAAAATGCTGTTTATGTCGATGCTTTTTTTCATGTATGGCCTTGCTGTCCCGTGCTTGCATTCCCCATTTTCCAGAACCCCGCAATCCTTGCAGAAATAAAGTTTCTTTGCCTTTTTGCCGCAGCTTTCACAAACGCTGAAAACTGTTTCTTTGCTACAGCCTGGACAGCGGTAAAGGGGAAATTCTGCGGTTATCTTTCCTGATTCCATGGCTGTCTGGAAACACCTTAGCTTGCCCCCTTCATCCCCGACAGGGAAAAGCACGTGCGGAGAGCCTGTAAGTTTTCTCATCTTGGCTTTTTCAGGGCGCCCCATCCTGGCGCCTATGAAATAACCTGACTTATCTCTAAGCTTTATGGGGGAAATAAGGTTTATTATCTCAACGGGCTTCTTTTCCATATTTTTTCTTACAGTTTCCATTAGCCCGGAATGTCCTTTGCCTGCTGATAAGGAGAACATCTCTGAGAGAACAAGAGCATCCTCTTTTTCTATCAAGACGTATTCGTTGCTTATGAACCTGTGGGGAAGGCCAATGACCTCAAGGGTTCTTTTCTTTTCCTTGTCAAGGGGAAGGACTATCTTATGAATCTTACCTTCCTGCTCGACTACGCTGGACCTGCTGAGCCATTCAAGGAGACCTAAAAGGTCTTTTGATGATACAAGGTTCCAGTGATAGGTATAATAGGGGTAAAGAGGGATGCCCAATTTCTTTGAAAGCTGTACAGAAGCGAGGGCAGTCAGCCTCTGGCCCAAAGGGTCTCTAAGGAGGGTATCAAGAGCGTCTGGAGAGATGCCGGTAATCTCTGAAAGCTTGTCAAGGTCAAGATTTCCAAAGGTGCTTACTGTGGCTTTCTCAAGCTCCTGCACCCACCACTCCTCACAATACCCTGGAGGAAGAAGAGGGTGGGCCCTGTTGAAGAAATCGCCATAGCTGAAAAGTATGTCTCCCATGAAAAGAATCTCTTTTATCTGGCCTGCTAATTTCTTTGCCTGTTTTGTGGTCTCGAGCCTTAGAACGTCCCCGTTAGTTAATTTAACAACCGGCCCTTCGATAGTATCGCAGCAGGACATTGCAGCTGCTTTTCCAGGGCGCTCTACTTTCAGCTGCGTACCTATGGCTATGTAGCCGTTTAAAGCGTACGTCAATGCCGGATGGATAGAGGCAGAAGAATAACCGCTGGTCCTTGCCCGGCCGTACCTCAGGCGGAAGCCGCCTTCCCTTAACGGATGCGTCAAAACAGGGCGGCCGGCAACGAGGTCAGAGATATAGGTATAGATGGGGGCTACCTTGCCCGTATCCTCTGTCGTGCTTTTGGATTTGACCTTTTTCTGGAGCTTGATGAAATCACCAAGGAAAAGCCATTCGTCAAGCCCGAAGTCCTTTCCCCACTTGCTGACCTGCTTCCACAGCTTGGGGGCTTTCTGGGCGATCCCCTCCCCAATAACCAGGCAGACACCGGACCTAATCCTATTCGTCTCTATCCTTTCAAGATCCTTATACCTGGAGACCTCTATCTCCTCTGAAGGATCGCCGGAGACCTGGATTGGGAGGTTCTTTGCCAAAAAGGATATCTCTTCCCTGCTAGGGAGGTACTGTAGATTAGTAACACGTTCATGATAATCATAGAGCTCTGTCACCGTCCTGTTGATCTCGTCTTCTGTCGGGTCGTAAGGAAGGTAACCCATCTGCTTCCTGACATAGTCTGAGACGATGGTGGAGACGGCAGCAGCTGTCCCCCCTGCAGACCTTATAGGTCCGGAGTACATCAGACAGAAGTATTCCCTGCCGTCCTTCCTCTTATTCAGCCTGAGCTCGACAAAACCCTCTATGGGGGAAGCGACTATGCCTAAGGTAAGGTAGGCGATACCTACCCTTATCCCTGTCTCCATGGCCTTTAGCTTAGTGCTGAACCTGCAGAGCTTTTCCTGCGATACCTCAAGTGATATAGTAAGGGCGACCCTCCAGTCAAGGTCTCCAAATTTTTTCTCCAGCTCCTTTATCCTTTGAGAAAGGCCGGAGTTCTCTATCTCAGGGACTATGGTGGAGATAAGGCCCTCTACCCTCTCCGCCATGTTCTTGGCCAGAGGAACAGCAGCATCGTCCTCAGGGTCATAGCCGAGGCTTCTTGCCTTTTTTGCAGCTTCATAAGCCGCCTTTACCTGCTGCTCTATCTGCCCAAGGTATTTTTTCATTTCCTTGCTTGCTGTCGGCTCCATTTTAGATGAATTTCAAGATTTTTATTTCCCTGGTCTTAAGGTTTACAAGAGGTATCCTGCCTGGTTCCGGGTTATGGCCCACCTTTTCCTGGAAGGATGTCTTTGACTGCCAGCACGAGCCGCTTATCAAAGTTATATTCCTATAGTTTGCAGCTATAGACTTATGGATGTGGCCGGTGATAAAGAAATCCGGCTCTCTGGCTATTACTAGGGGGTCCTGCTGCGCGTCAGGGGCGTATAATGTGGAGGTGTGGGTTGGAGCGAGATGCCTTCTCCTAAGAAGAAACTTCATGATGCGGTCTGCGCGGTTATAGCCGCCGTTGTTCCTTATCGAATCTACGTTCGCAACAAAATAATCGAAAGAGTAGCCATGGTAAAGCAGCACATCAAAACCGGAGAACTCTTCAGAGGAGTGAATATTGACCAGCGCAGGGTTGGAGACAGAGGTTATATTAGGGAGCCTGTAGATGGGCTCTGCAAAATCCCTGTAAAGGGGAGGCTGGGGCTCGGCTATGCGCATGGCATCGTGGTTTCCAGGGCAGATTATAAGGTGTATTCTTGAAGGTATCTGCTTCAGCAGACCTGCGCAGGCTTCATACTGGGAGTAAATATCTTTTATGTCGAGTTCCTTTTCCTGCTCAGGGTAGATGCCGCAGCCGTCAACAAGGTCGCCAACGATGAATATGTACTCAACTTTTGACGCTATTTCCTTCTGTTTTTCGTTGCCGGCCTGCCCGTTTATCCATTTAAGGAACCTGTTGAAGGCTTCGGGAAGAAAATTATTGGAGCCTACATGCAGGTCTGAAAGGAATAAGGCATAAGCTTCAGACGGGCTTTTTTTAAGCTTCCTGGCGGTGACTTCGGGCCAGAACAGCTTGTTGGCGAAAACTATGTTGGTGCCGTTAACCCCGCTGATGCCAAGGATCTCGTCAAGGACTATTGACCTGGCCTCTTCGAAGGTGTCCGGCTTGTTCTTGTTTACCAGGACGTTTATGGAGCCGGTCTGGTCCTCTAACGTCAGGATAAGGTTCTTGTTTTTTGTCAGCTGCTTGTCCGATACCATTCCAATCAAGGAGACAGAATCACGGTCTTTCTTGTTTTTTATCCGGTTAATGGTGGTAATGTTCTTAAGGTCGGGCCTTTGACGAAGCAGCTTTTCTATGGCCTTATACCGCATATTAAAATACCGGACAAAATCCTGGATGTCCCTTTTTTTTGGGTTCTCGTCATAGGAGTGCACTACTTTAACCTTTTCATCGGTGATTTTTGCCTTCTTGGTGTAAAGGTATTTTATGAATTTAGGGTAAATCTTGCTTTCTTTCCCTTTTTCCATCTGTGCTTTTGATCTCTCTAGGTCAGGCCAGTTGAGGTCCAGTACAGAAAGGCTTTGAAGGGCATCATTAATGTCGTTGTTGAGGAAAAGGAAATTCTGAAGGTTTATTTTGCGGGTTATAAGGGAGTAGATCTCTTCTGCGTGCTTCTGGCTTATATTATCAAGGATGTCTGAGCTTAGGAGGATATCTTTACCAAGAAAAAAATCTACTACCTGCTTTTTTTGGATTGCTTCCTGCTTCATTTTAGGTAAGAAGGACTATTCCTTAGTTGGCTAAGATACGGCTAACCCTTCCTCTAAGATCTTTTTTGTTTTTCCTATAAGCGCTTCGGGGATCAAAAGTGAGATCTCCCTTGTCCTTCCGTGGCGGCCCTTGGAGATTACCTTGGCGTTTATTATGCCAAGCATGTCCAGTTCAGCTATAACATCAGAGATCCTTCTCTGCGTTAACGGCCTGAGGCCTACTCTGGAGGAAACCTGCTTATAGATTTCATAAATATCCCCTGTGAAGATGTTTTCTTTCCTTTTCTGGCTTAATGAAAGGATAGAGTAAAGTGTTGCCTGGGACTGCTTGGGCTGGTGGGTTATGGCGTCCAGGACGCTGTCTTTCTCTATTTTTTCCTCAGCATGGTCTATGTGGGAGATGTCTACCTTTTTTGAACTGTTACGTTCGGCAATCTCGGCTGCAACCCTTAAAAGCTCTAAAGCGCGCCTTGCATCACCGTGCTCCCTGGCGGCGTAAGCTGCGCATTTTTCAATAACGCCTTCACTGATAGAGTCCTTTTTGAAGGCTTCTGCCGCCCTTTGCTTTAAGATGTCCTGGATCTGTATTGCGTTGTAAGGAGGGAAAACAAGCTCTTCTTCAGACAGTGAAGAGCGAACCCTTGGGTCTATGTTATCAACAAAGATGAGGTCGTTGGAGATGCCAATAAGAGAGACCTGTGCATTTTTAAGGTCCTCGTTGATCCTTACAAGGTTGTAAAGTATCTCGTCCCCTGTTTTTTTCACAAGCTGGTCTATCTCGTCAAGGATAAGAAGAATTAGCTGTTTTTTGGAATCTATAACGTTAAAGAAGGATTTGTAGACTTCGTCTGTAGGCAGGCCGGTAGGAGCTATCTCATGGCCAAATTCACGCGTCAATTGGGCAATGAGGCGGTATTCTGTGTCTGCCATCTTCTTGAGCTTGCAGTTAAGGTAGACTGTTTTTAACGGGATGCCTTTTTGTTTGGATTTGTCCAAGAGGTTGTCGGCTATGTGCTTGATGGTAAGGGTTTTGCCAGAACCTGTCTTTCCGTAAATGAACAGGTTAGATGGCTTTTCAAGTTTCAGGCATGGCGCTAAGATGTTTGCTACCTGCTTTATTTCTGAATCGCGATGTGAGATGGCTTCTGGCGTATAGGAGCTTTGCAGGGCTTTCTTATCTAGAAAAAGGCTTTCTTTACCTAAAAAGTCCTCAAAAAAGTTGGATAACGCCTCTTTTTCCATATAGTTTCCATATGAAATGGAGGTATTTAAAGTTTTAGGTGTTATACGGGAGTAGTGGATTCTTAATTGTATGTAAAGTATGTTCTATGTCGTAGGAGGGGTGTAATAATAGTTGGGTATTTTGGGGTAGATAAGCTCGTTTTACTGTTTAGAACACACCCCTTGATTTCTTATGGAAAAATGGATTTAAAGATTTTGGCTTTTTTTTGTTTTTTGTTTTTTTATTCTTTTCTATATAGAAAATAATAATATAATAATAAATATAATAAAGATATAAATAAAGAATAAAGAATAAAAATGATAAAGGAGATAATGAGGAATAATAAATAAAGAATAAAAATGATAAAGGAGATAATGAGGAATAATAAATAAAGAATAAAAATGATAAAGGAGATAATGAGGAATAATAACTAAAAGATAAAGATAATCCGGAAGTAAATATAACTTCCATAGGAAAAAGGGGGGTAGCCCTTGCCTAGTAGAAAGAAATATTTATTAAGGCTGGATGTGGGCATTTACTTAAATTGCCGGAATTTACCAATGGGACAAGGAATATGCCTCAAAAAAACCTAAAGGATTATGTTAAGGATAAGCTGGGTAAGGGGTATAGTACTTTTACTATTAAGAAGGCCCTGCTTAAATGGGGGTATAAGGAAGAAAATGTTGATATGGTCTTTTCTTCTTTGCTGCCTTTAGGGAAGCAAAAGGCTGCTGAGGAACATCATAAGGGGCAGTTTAGCTTATTTGTCAGACCTGGCAGTTTTTTTTCCGAACGATCTGATCTGGGGATCCATAAGGCTGTTAGGTATTTTCTGCATGCTTTTTTGATTTTCTTTGCCATTCAGTTTCTTATAACGCTTTTAGCAGGGATTTTTGCAAGGGGGGAAGGATATTTTATCCCTGCTGCGCTTTTGGCTAATGTTTTGACAAGCCTGCTTTTTTTGCTGTCAATACTTATCTTTTCTTCTTTATTGGCAGGGTTATGCTTTTTTTCATCTAAATATATATTTCAGGAAAGGATGGATTTTCTTCTGATTCTTACTATCCTGCTCTTTGCTTTGGTGCCTTATGTACTGATAAGCTCTTTAAGGAGCCTTGAGGTATATGGCATCATTTCACTTTTAGGCGTCTCGATCGGGGTCTTGGACATAAACATATTCTTTTTGTGGTCATTGTTTTTGTTTTCTTTAGGGATGTCTAAGAGTTTGGGGTTGAGCGTTAAGAAAGGGGTGCTTTTTGTTCTTGTTCCTTTTGCTTTTCTTATGGCTGCCCTGGCCTTTGCTTCGTACGGGGCTTTGAGGGCAAGGTTTTTGTGGCTGGTTTTTGAGAGGTTTTGAGGGTTTTTTCTTTTAGTCTGGAAATTGTTTTTTGACTGAAGGGTTTTCTTTTTATGGGACTACATACTAAGTATGTAGTAGTATGTAGTTTAAAAGGGAAATCTTTATATACCAGTTATTTCAGGAATAACTTATATACTTAAATATATATAACTAACCGAACTTATTAAGCTTAGTTAACTAAGTTACTTGGATTGTTCCAAATGACAAGGGTAAACGTAGAGATCGACAATGAGCTGCACAAGAAAGCTAAGCTGAACGCTCTTCTTAAGAACCAGACTTTAATCGAGTATATTCATGAGGCTCTGAGGGAAAAGGTAAAGAAAGATGGTAAATAAGAAAATATTTGTCTTTTTGGTCATGGCTGTTTTTTTGGCTAGTCTGGTCAGGTCCATAGTTCTTTTACCGGAAAACCCATTATATGGTTGTAAATTAGATGTACAATATTCAGATGGGGGCCAAATAGACACTAACCCCACCCAGCCATGGAGCGGAGGGGTCAGGTTTGATGGCAGCAGCAAAAGGATATCCTTTGTAGGCTATGTAAACGGGGACGATGCGATTGATTTGAAGGTGACGTGTTCCGACCCAGGATTACAATCATGCATTTTGAGAGCAAGAGACGCAGACTCGGTGATATGGAAGTCTGGCAGGTTTGATGGAACCCCTGTAAGGATATCTTTTACAGGCCCGGTGGGCAGCGGTGATGCTATTGAGGTTAAGATATACTGCCCCTCTCCTGGGGTGAGAAACAATTGTAAGCTATATGGCAGATACTCAGATTTAGGTCAAATAGATTCTAAGTCGTGGGGGGATGGGGTTAAGTTCGATAACTCACCATTGGAGATATCGTTTACAGGGGTGGTTAGTAATGATGATGATATAGACCTGAAGATCGAATGCGACTGCCCATGCCCTTTTGGCTTGTGTTGTGATAACTGCCAGTTCAGGGATGCGGGAGAGGTATGCGGGAATGTTCCAAGTGATTGTTTGAGTAAGACAGGGGCTGACTATTGTTGCGATAAACCAGAGGTATGTGATGGGGCAACGCCTGGCTGCCCTCCAGATAACGATGTCCAAGACAGCAACTATGTTTGCAGGAACCCAAAGGCATGTACCGAGCCGGAATGCTGCGACTTACCTGAAAAATGTGACGGCTTAACTAAATACTGCCCTACAGAAGATAAAGTTAAGGATGAAGGGGTACTTTGCAAGACAGATACAAGGGCATGCTATGATGATGGGTATTGTGACGGGGAATTCCCTGTTTGCTTGCCAAACCCTGCCCCCAAGGATACTCCATGCACTACCGACGATGGCAAATCAGGCTATTGCGACCTTGATGGGAACTGTAATGCCGGATGCAGCTCTGATCAGACCTCTCTTTCAAGAAAATCTTCAATGACCGGCTCTTCAGACACAAATGATATCCCGCAAGATCTCAACGATCAGGCGTGCTGTGACAGTGCAGAGATGTGCGTATATGCCGGAGCGTGTTATCTTGGCACTTCAGATAGGTCATATTATCTAAATGCCCTGGGCATTAATGATGTTATCTGCAGATCGAATACCTGGCATGACTGCGATTACAAGGAGGACTATTGTACTGGCTGGGGTGTGTGCAGTATAGGTATTGGGCGCTGGATAAAAAACGGGGAGGAACAAACAATAGGGGAGTATAATACAGCCTATCCCAATCCAACAGAGAAGTGCTGCGGTGATGATGCCGGGGAGAAATACGTATCAAGAAATGTTGTAGGTTCAGACTCTGACATTCCGGCAGATGCAGATGACGTGGCCTGTTGTTCCAGCAGCACTGATTGCGTCTATGACGGCAAGTGCTATGATGCTGGCTCTACAGACCCTGGCAGTTACTGCAAGGGACAAAAGTGGAATGGAGGGGATGATTTACCAGAGGCATGCCCTCTCTTGGGCGGAACATGGGATGCAGCCATGGCGGCGGGTAGCCAATGCTGCGGCGATGATGAAGGAGAGACGCCAAAATCCCGGGAGGGGGATTATGCTGACCTTAATGATGAAGCCTGCTGCGGTAGCGATGAATGCGTCCTTAGTGGGGGATGTAAGCCGTATCTTGCTACCTATGACCTGAGCAGCTACAGCGTTTTAGACGATTCTGCTGACCTAGAGGTGTGCATGTCATCCGGGTGGAAGGATCCAGATTTTAGCCAGGAAGCGTGCCAGGCCGTAAATAACAAAAGAACAGATGGAGGGGGAAACTTAATCCCTACATTATGGATGGCGGGGGGGGAGTGCGGATATGGCACTGGGCAATGTGATGATGCCCCTAATTCCCCAAATAAGATGAATTTCTGCTGCGGTGACGACCCTTGGGAGCTTTTTAACCCTGCCAGGAGCGGAACTAAGTGTTTTATCCACCCGGATTACGGGTGTTCCCATGATGGTGTGGACTATATATATAAGCCGATGGTAAATGGGAAGTATACTGATGATGACTGCTGTAAAGGCACATGCCCTGAAGGGGGATGTTGCGATAAGAACTGCAATTATCTGCCTGATACCCATATATGCAGGGAAGCGGCGTCAGAATGTGATGTGGCTGAAAAATGCACAGGAACGAGCCCAGACTGCCCAGACAACGCCTTTGAACCAATCGGTACAGAACCTCCTTGCGGGAAGTG
This sequence comes from Candidatus Woesearchaeota archaeon, assembly GCA_019323195.1. Taxonomy (GTDB): domain Archaea; phylum Nanobdellota; class Nanobdellia; order Woesearchaeales; family JACPBV01; genus JAHWHQ01. The sequence goes on from JAHWHQ010000036.1 coordinate 21,999, forward strand.
CGACGGGGCAGGGAACTGCGGGGAATGCCTTCCTACCGAGTTTAATAACCACCGAGAATCAATAAAACCTGCTATACCTATAGATGATAAATATCCTTATTTCCCAACACTTACTACAGACAAGGCATGCTGCTCAGAAATAGATGATTGCGTGTATGACGGCAAGTGCTATGCCAGCAACAGCGGCAGGCCAGAGGGCAGCCCCCCTGTTGATATTATGGGCGCTGTCTGTTATATCCCTGAATCACAAAAGTGCCCCACCTGCATAAGGGGCGGAACATGGTATGACTGCGACAATGACCAGAGCTTTTGCACGAATAATGAGTGGGGATGTTCCCTGAACTGGGTGGCCAGCGGGGAGGCTGGTGTCGGGGAGTACGGCGCTGAGGGAACGATGGAATGCTGCGGGGATGATTTTGATACTGACGGCAACCCCCAGGAGTTCTTTAAGGTAATCAAGCTGGGCAGCGATTCTACACTTTCGGTTTCAGGAACAGACAAGGCATGCTGCAATTCAGGCAATGACTGCGTTGAGAATTATGAATGCTATGATCCAGGAAGGCTGCATAAGGGTGGGAAGGATTACTGCAATGCAACAGGAGGATGGGAGGGAGGGGATAATTCAGAGGCTGCATGCACGGCAATAACAAAAGCTGCAGGAAGGTGGGATATAGACTTTGAATCTTCCGTTGCTGCAACAGGACCGTGCTGCGGTGATGATGATGCTACAGAGAGGTTTGTTACCTGTGACATTGATGATTTTTGCAGCGATACAGCAAAAACAGCGTGCTGCGACAATACGCATGACTGCGTATTTGACGGGGTATGCCATCCTGCCTATGATGCCAGCAATCCAAAGCCGGAATCTTTCCTTGATATGAAGAATGGCCTTCCTCTATGGGACACATCTTCTGACATGGAGGTCTGCATCGATGATCCGGTGGCAGGGAGGCTGGGTTGGAAAGACCCTGATGATTATGATGGTGCCTGCTCTGCCGTGAACAACAGGCCGAACCCTACTAGGTGGATGTCCGGGGCAGATACAAGCTGCGGCCTTGAGAGGGAAGGGAGGGTATGCGATGATTCTCCCAGCGGGCTAAACACGGCAGATTTCTGCTGCGGCGATGATGAGGGGGAGGTTTTTAGGGAAGAGGAAGGTTTTGAGAATGCGTGCCTTGTCAAGGGCGGATGCTATTTTGAGGGACAACACTTCCTGGACGGGGAATATTCAGGGGATAATTACTGCCAGAACGGTGAGGTCATACAGAGAACGAAGCTTATTGCCCTACAGCTGTTGGACATAGCAAACAAGGAAAGCCCTTCGCATTATACATTATTCTGCGACAGCTATGAGAATGCCCTTAACTATTATAGCTACGACCTTAATCCGCCGTATTCAACTTCAGCCTTTCCTTATACAGATAAAATCAATAATGTATGCCTCTTAAGGCTAAAAGACCAGGTAATATTCGGGACATCCTTAGATGACCCTATAGACGAAGGGGCTTACCCTTTCATTAACGTACTAAAGGATATAAAAAGCAATCTTGACTGCAGCAGCGTGCAAGGTGTAGGGGACTGGCAGTTCCATAGCTGCAATACTCTTAAGGTATGGTATAATGATAAGATACAGAGCGTAATATACAGCAATAAGGACCTAAACCTTGGGAACCTTGATTTTGATGAGAAGTTCTTATTGTTCCTGAAGAACCCGTTCCAGAACATATTTGATTCAATTATCAGCTTATTTGGGGAGTCGAAGGTTGATCCCGAGGATTATGGGTTCCTGAAAGACAGCAAGAAGTTTTCAAGGATATACCTTGACAGGACAGGGGTCAAGTCCATAAAAGGTGTTATAGAGGATGATGCAGAAGCAGGAGAGTACCTTTCTATAGCCTATAACTGCTATACTGATGATATATGCGAGACAGTAGAGGCTGCGCAGGAGAGATTTGGGGCCAAAGGGATATTTGGAGGGGATGAGATCAGCTGCAGTTATAAGCCGGATATCTCCACTTATTATGTTGCAAGCAGATCACCTACCCGGCTGGACATGTGGCCGCAGCTGACAGCAGGCTTGAGGACGAAGAATGTAAAGCTTCCTACAGGGCTTACAATAACCCCGCGCATAAAGGCGCCGGAAAAGGCTATAAAGGGCTATCCTGTAGAGTTCCAGGCAGATGTTGAGGGGGCCTGCATCTCACCCCCTTATACCTATTCCTGGACTTTTGGGGATGCAGGAACAGGCTCAGGAGAGGCGCCAACACATGCCTATACTGCAACAGGCAGCTATATTGTGGGCTTAACAGTTGAGGAACAGAAAGATGCTTCAAACCATGGAAGCGGCACCCATAGCCTGGAGGTTATTGACATTAAAGATTGTGAAATAAGGGATAAATCAGTTGGATGTGATGCTGGAGCCCTTGAGCAGTGCATCATGTCATTATCCGCAGGGGCAGATGCTACAGCAGACGAGGCATGCGACAGCGTCTCGCCATACGAGCTTTGCTGCCAGAATATATTCCAGGTGGATACTGCCCCGGGGGGGTGCGGGGAGGCGGGGCTTATCTCATTGTCACAGACCTTTAACGGCAGGGCAGACGGGTATAACCAGGGGACGTTTGCAAACGACATCTGCATAAGGTCGGCTGTGGAGGGGATGAAGGCCAGCTGCAGGCCTGTACTTAAAGGAGATACTTTCAATAACCTTGGTGGCGAGGTGTGCGTCCTTTCATTATCTGCTTTTAAGGGGGGCGTAATCTCGGGATGCGACCCCAATGCTGAAGTGAATATCTACTGCAGGATTATCGATGAGGCTGTAAATGTTGAAAACTGTGAGAACGGCGAGAATGATGATGGAAGCGGCCTTGATGACTGCGAGAACGCGGCCTACTGCCCGACAGGGACATTCTGCAATGCGGAGCATACGCAAAGATGCACAAAAGACGCATCTGACAATCGCCTGTGTGAATGCATCGATAATGATGGTGACGGCTATGGCGCTTGCGCTGGTGCGGATTGTAATGATCCTGCTACATGTGACTGCAATGATGGTGATCCCTCAATACATCCAGGTGCAGCTGAAACCTGCGATAATGTAGATGAGGACTGTGACAAGCTAGTTGATGAGGGTGTAACAAAACAAGAGGCATGCAGTGTCGGCTGTCCTGGAAACAAATGCACTTTTACATGCTCAGCAGGGGCGTGGACTGAAGACCTTTCTAACGCTTATAATGGGGCTACTCTAGAGGTGTGTGATGCTTTGGATAATGACTGCGACGGGGAGATTAATGAGGGTGTAACAAGAATGGTTTTCTGCGGCGACTATGGAGTCTGCAAACTCCAAAGCCATACTCAAACATGCAACATAGCTGGTGAATGGGTTCCTGCTACCTGTGATACAACTACAATCCCTAATTATAACACTAATGATGATTGTAGTGATACCTTAGATAATGACTGCGATAATTCTGTAAATGAGGATGGGTTGGAGACATTCTATAAAGATGGCGATTCAGACGGGTATGGGCTGCAGACAGATTTACAGGAGGCATGTGCAGGTTCGCTGCCTGCTGGCTATGTCGCTTCTAAACCCGACGGTTATGACTGTAATGATGGCGATTGGAGGATTAATCCTGGGAAGACCGAGACCTGCGACGGGCTGGATAATGACTGTGACTCAACAACAGCGGACGGCTCTGATGAATCCTGGTTTGGTGCTGCCTGTGACGGCACAGACGCAGATCAATGCGCTGACGGATTCTATGTATGCACTGCAGAGGTAAAGGCATGTACAGACGATGCTGCCAATAGGATTGAGGTATGTGACGGCGATGATAATGACTGTGATGGTTTAACGGACGAAAATGTTCTGACTACATACTATCAGGATGCAGATGGAGATGGCTATGGAAAATATTCCAGCACAAAACAGGATTGTACACCACCTGTAGGTTATGTCGCTTCTAAGCCCGATGGTTATGACTGTGATGACACCAAGCCAGGTATTCATCCAGGAGCCACTGAAACCTGTGATGGCCTAGATAATAATTGCGTGGATGGAACGGATGAAGGGTGTGATTGTGTAACCGGAGCCACGCGAGACTGCGGGGCAAGCAATACAGCACCATGTAAATATGGCAAAGAAACCTGTGTAAATGGCGCGTGGAGCGGCAGCTGCATCGGCAATATAGACCCCGCCACTGAAATCTGCGATGGTGTGGATAATGACTGTGACGGCTCAACAGACGAAACATATTCAAACTGCCCTGCCGCTTATATTGATGCTCCTAATTGTAAGTCCTATGCAGCCAGCACCTGTAGTAGCGGGAGCTGCACTGCTCAAGCAGCTTCTGATGCTCCTGATAACACCATATGTGAAGTTAGCACAGGCAGGGTCTGCAAAGGGGGCACTTGTTGTGTTGCTAATCTGGGCCAGCCATGCTTAAATGGTTATGGCAGTTCCTGCGTTAATCCAGGGACTATACAATGCGACGGAAGCTGCACAGGCTGGACTTTTAAGGATAAAGGTACCTCTTGTGGCGGTTATCTCCACCAGTGTAATGGTGCTGGAAGTTGTTGTACAGGCCCTGAGTTAAATGTAGATTGCATCTCTACTTGCGGGAACGGCGTCTGTGATTCTACAGAATCCTGCAATAAATGCCCTGAAGATTGCCCTATTGCAGCATTTTCTGCCAGCGGAACAGGATGCGCAGCATGCCCCTTAGGATCCTATGCTGGGGAGGGAGGCGTCACATACTGCAAGACTCCGATTGACTCCTGCCTAACTGCCTCATTTAGGTATCGTTGTACTGGTTGCGCAGGATCAGCCTGTTGTACCTGGGTTAAAGCAAGCTGTTTTGTTCCTTACTCTGAAGGCGTCCCCTGCCGAAGTTATACCGAGGATCTTATGTGGAAGATTTCCAGCGACCCATCTATAATTAACGGTCTTTCATGCGCCCCTACCTGCCCACAGCTCCTTATCAAATCAGAAGATGGAACCCTAACTTACCAAAACAATATCATTAAGGGAAATATCCTGCCAAACCTGGAAACACTAAGGTTTGATAAATTCAGGCAAAGGATTCAGCCTGGCGACAAGATTGTAATACACGAGGCCGGTGCAGGGGATGTTACTTACCTGAACTCTCTTGAGTTGGTGGGCTATAAGAGCTTAGAGGGAAAGACAGAGGTCCTTCTTGACCAGAGCTTCAACCCTGTAGGGTTTAATCAAGGGGATTTAGTGTCCACCCTCCCTGAAACTGAGATACAGGATTACCTTGAATACAACGAGATAAATCTTGATGGGGAAGAGGCATACCTTTACCTGACAGGAGGGATAACATCCCAATGGACCACCAATCTGCGCGAGGTCGTAATGAAGAAGCTTGCGCACCCTAAACTGTATGAGCTGGCTCCGGGATTTGTGGATCTTGTAGGGACAAACCTTTCCTTCTATGCCAATATTGTTGTGGAGGTGGAGAAAAATGGTGTCTGGCAGAGATTAAACATGCCTAAGGTTTTGATCATGGAGAATCATGAAACAGCTGTTGTAAGATTACCTGCAGGGGCATCCAGAGTGCGGACCCGAACAATTTTGGGGATGTACCAGTTCGACAGGTTTGCATTGCTTCCGGTTTCAGATGCAGACCCTGATATAGAACAAAAAACATTCACATTAAAGGATAATGCCCAATTAGCAGAGACTGACGGCCTATACAGCGAAATTGAGAAGGACCCGCTTGAGATTGACCTTGCTGATTTTAATGATGCGGAAGAGATACAGAACTACGACAATTTTTACCTTAAGACAAGCGGATATTACCTTTACGGGAAACGGGCAATGGAAGATATGGAGAGCACACTTATGGATGATTTAGTTCTGGCCTATAGGCTGAATAAGATTAAAAAATGGCTCAGTTCCCCTGAAGAATATATGGAAGAGATAATGGATTTTGCAGGAATGAAGTCGTGATGCTGAAATATTTAAACACATTGATGTTTTTATTGAAAATCCCTAATGGGATTTTTAATCCCTTAAAGGCAAACGACCTTAACTTTAGTGAAGTGATTTCCTTAAGCACGAACCATCACTGAGCCGGATAAAGAACCTTTGCAATAAAAACCTTTGGAAATGAAAAAAGCCCAGATAACAGTCTTCATAGTCCTAGGGGTAGTGGTTATGGTAATAGCCGGGATGGTGTTCTTTATCAACAGCAGGACATCAGAGGCAGGCCTTGAGAACAGGGTCAATAAGATCTATACGGATTTTCTTGGCAGTACAGGCATCAAGGGATATGTCACCAACTGCCTTGAGAGGTCTACAAAGGAGGCTGTAAGGCTGGCAGCGCTGCAGGGAGGGAAGATATATGATTACCAGGCTGGGGGGGGCTATAGCCTTCCTTCTGTTAACCAGCATGAGAAGATAATGCCTTTTGAGGTTGATGGGGTTGTGTATAATGTGAGCTATGGTATAAGGGCCCCTAACAGGCTGTTAAGCATCTACCCTAAGTATAATTATTACCCTTATCCAGGCATGCTGGTCAATAATCCCCAAGCCCAGAAAGCACCTAAGAATGCATACAGTTCTGTTTTTGCACTTCTGGAAAATGATATCCATAACAGGTATTCATTAACCAGCCTGTGCAACTATTACGGCCCTAATACCTATGACCTCTCGCCGGATGCAGCCTATACCTGCGAGACAACTACCCTGACAAACATCTCTTTCCAGCAGTACCTCTCTGCCTTTATATTCAACATGACAAAGGAATGCGTCAACTTCCCGCAGTTCAGGTCGCAGACAAAATATAACATCTCTGATGAAAATATAAAGGGTTTTGTCCTGATAGGCAATGATGATATCTTTGTCAACATAAGGTACCCTATAACTATATCGATAAAGAACTATCCGCCTGTAACAAAGTTCCTGGAGTTTACATACCGGCCTAAGATAAGGCTGAAGAAGATGCATGAGCTGGCAGTGCACCTTATAGGGTACAGGCCGGTAGGTGAGAAGGTCAGGGCAGAGGCGGATAATATATTCTTTAATATAACCAAGAACGACTCTAATGACTGCTTCGGGGATGATGATATTGGAAGCCAGCCATGCATACTCAAGGGGATGAATGTAACTAAGGTAAGGGATTACTGCCTTGGAAATGCGCTTTGCGATGAGCAGCTTCCAGGCATGCCTGAGCATTACATGTATACAGATATAATAAACATAACAGACAGGAACTCCTCAATAGACGGCAGGCCATTAACACTTCTTTTTGCGGTAGAGAACAGGGATCCTGCCCTGAATAATACCAACCCAGACCTGTCTGACCCTTCTTTTGACCCCTCTATGGGAAAAATAGTTGTTAAGAAGGACGATACTATCACTTTTTTTGCGCTTGACCCTGATGAGGATAATGCGGTCTGTAAGCTAGGGGATGATGAGGATTATTCACCTGATGATATTTCTCTTGGTGATTTTACAGATAATGGGGAGTGCGGGTTCAAGGCAAACAAGATCGGCACTTATAGGGGGATAATAAACGTTTCAGACGATGAAGGGCTTTATGATTATCAGTATCTGGAGATTACTGTTAATTCTCCTTAGTATTTTAATTGCTCAAGAAGGCGTTTGATTATTCTTGATTGTTGACATTTAGAAATTGCCCCAAAACCAAAAATCTTAAATACATACTTAATATGTATTTATCTTATTATTTCATACTAAGTAATCCTTATTGCTGGTGACCTTTAAAATCGTAACTTTTAAATATTACTTACTAAATAATACAACATAATCTAGGGTATGCAATAGTAATCACCACAAGGGCTAAGATCGTTTTGGGGAAAATGTAAGAGGAGAGAGAGTGAAAGAGAGGATTACGATTACTATTGATAAGGAACTTCTTAATTGGTTAGATAAGAAAATAGATGAAAAGGTTTTTGCAAACAGGTCTCACGGCCTAGAGTTTCTTATAAAACGGAGGATGGAGGGGGAGAATGAATAAGGCAGCCAGATACAGCCTTGTTCTTGTTGTTATAGTATTGATGGCTATGCTGAGCTTTAAGCTTGCTTTGGCAGATGAGGGATGCTGTTATGCTAAGGCAACCCATCAATGCACTTATTCCATTAAAGGAACCCCCCAGGAGACAACAGAAACTGCATGTTTAGTGAGCTCTAATAATATCTGGGATGATGACCCTACATGCGCAGGCATACCTGAATGCGAGATGGGATGCTGCTGCCAATCAAACCAGCCGCTTTATACGATAAGGGGGGAGTGCGATGTAAGGAAGCTGGAATGGGTCAAGACAAATGAGGAAGGGTGTAATTATCATTGCATAAGCGGAATACCAGCTTGCAAGCCAAACTGCGAGGTCAATGGTGGCGAGTGTGTAGGGGTAGGAGGCAAGCTTGCTGCTGCCGGGAAGAGATACTGCGGGGCAGACGGCAGCTTGTATGACAACTGGGCAGATTGCCTGCAATGCATGGAGGAAGCCTCTCTCCCTGAATGCGGGCTAGATGCCGCGATAACAGTAAAATGCACCTATGATGATATTATATATCCTCCTGAGAATGGGGGTTATCTATGCTTAAATGGAGTATATGTTCCTGGCGATAAAAGTGCCTGTGTTGGTGATTGTTCTACAGGCGGAACGATGATAACGGCAGACTGCTTTTGCGGAGGTGTCAAGAAGTCAGACGGCTATTGCTGCGTGGATGGGATGCATTATCCTACACAGGCAGGATGGAAAGCGTGCAATGATGCTGCAGGAAGCACCTGTGAAGGGGTTGGCTTTGTGTGCTCGGATGCCTGCGATACAGCCGAAGACAGAAATGCTGCTTTTGATTATGGCAGCTGTACAGATGCAACAAAATGCTGCCCCACTGACCTTCCTTACTGCTGCGAGAAAGAGGCTGTCTCTTATGCATACTGCTGCGACCAGTATGAGGAATGCACCGGAACTGACCTATATAATGAGCCCGAATCTGACCCTTATAGGTATATCTATAAGTCCTGCAATGCAGGTGACCTGTCAAAAAAGCCATGCACTGCAGAATGCAAGAGGTTAGAATGCTCGCAGGGAAACTGGAGGATAAACAGCGGGGCTAATACACATCCAACACTTACACACTGTTACTGTGACGGAAGCCCAAGGGACATATCCTTTGACGGGGGATATTGCTGCGCAGACGGCGGAGATGGAAAATATCAGACCACTCCGTGCATCATTGAGACAGGAGACGTATTAGGCTATGTTTATAATCTGCTTGATAATGCCCGGATAGCAGATGCAGATATAAATGCCTATAGGTTCGGGACGAAAATAGGCTATACTGTCACCAACAATAATGGGGAATATACACTTTCAAACATGCCTTATGGCGGGTATAAGATATATGCTTCAAAAGATGGCTTTAAGGCAAATAGTATAGATGTTGACCTTATTGCCCCCCAGCTGCAAAACAAGAACATAGGCTTAATACCTTATACTGAGGGACCGTGCGATTCCTGCAGCCCGCCAGCACCCGTCATCACCGCAGAGCCTGTAAGGGGGAAGGAGGGAATAGAGCTTTCATGGAACATACCTGAGGATACTTCTTTTTGCAGTTCTTCTTTGACTGACAGCTTTGTTATAGAAAAGAAAGAGGCTGCAAAGAAATTGGCAGAGATGAGGACTGACCAGGCCATTTTAATTGATAATGATGTTTCATGGGATACCACTTATACCTATTCAACAACTGCGCATTATACGACCAATGCCATAAGCACATCTCAAGATTCCTTTCCAGTATCCCCTGGAAGCGCATTTTGCGAGGGCATATACAGCGATGATATGGAGTTCTGCCTTTCAGACGGCTTTATACAGGCAGACACCAATAATTACAGGTACAGGTGCGACCATAACAATAATCTTGTTAATGTCTATCTCAGTTCACCATCTTCGCAGATGGGGCCGAGCTGCACTGATGAGGGCAAGGATGTTTGCGTCGGGCCCGATACAACAGGGGAGACAGAATGCATAGAACAGCCAGACTGCAGGGAGATGGGGGATTTTAAGCCGTTCGGGCTGTATTATGATGAAGACAGCTGCCTTGACAACGGGGACAGCTGGTGCTATTATGATTCCTCCACTACAATAATAGACAAGTGCGACAACTGCAGGGCAAAGAGCTGCTATGATTATAAGAGCAAGGAGGCATGCGAAGCTGATAACTGCAGGGCAGGGGGGCTTTATATTGACAGGGAGACAGGGGCCAACAATGGATGCAAATGGATACATACATGGGAGGAGTATGGGAAGGGGATATGCTATGACCCTGACTTCAACGGCCAGGAATGCGGCTTATGCAGCAATGAGGGAGACCTTTTCTTCAATACCGGCTGTACACAAACAATATGCTCGGCTTTAGGAAAATGCTATTCCAGCTCAGATGGATGCATGGAATGCGCGGAAGGGACAGCATGTGAAGATTATGAGAATGAAGAGGCGTGTGTTGGCATAGTCGGTAATGAACAGGAGATTGATTTTGTGAACAATGCTGGCTGCGGCATTAATAATATACCTCTTGAAATACAGCCCAGCAATGATGCCTGCGGACTTGGGGTGTGCAAGTGGGACAGCACAATGAAAAGCTGTTACAAGGATGCGGATGATGATCTTGTTGAAGACTGCGGTGAAGGAGAGGTAATCTGCATGAAGGATTCAAAACCTCCTGTGACAAGCCCGGAGATGAGCATACCTAACATTGGGCTTTCAGGACATCATATACAGTTTATTGTGCCATATCAGGGGTGGTCTTATGCAGAAAAATTCTATTATTGTGTGGATGCATCCAATACGTGCTGCCCTACTTCTGAGAAAAACCTTGACTGTGTTGTTAATACAGGGAAGTGTACGGTTATAGGTGGGGTAAACCCTGTGGAAGACCTGGCAGATTCAGAATATACATCCAAGGGCCCTGGCATATATTACATAAGGTATTATTCTGTTGATAATTATAAAAATACTGAAGAGGTAAAAAGCCTTGCCTTTTACCTTGATAAGGACCCCCCTGATTATTCTTTAACCTACGAGACTGAAAAAGAGGGGGAGAAAGAAGGGCAGGCAATATCCAGCCTGGAGATCAACCTTGAATCTGATGAATGCATAAGCTGCTCTTATATGATGGTTGTTCCTTTGATAGGGGATCCAGTTAAAAGCGGCGGTTTTGTTTTAGGAGAGGCAGATAAGGTATCCAAACTGGAATTTAGCGGCCTTGAGGATGGGATATATACCTGCACAACCAACTGTTTTGATGATGTCGGGAATGAGATGAAGAAGGACTGGCAGATAGTGGTCGATGCTATGCAGGAGATAACACAGTTCTACCCCTATGATAAGACATTGAAGAAAACACAGATAGACTTTTCTGTCAATACGACCGATGATTCGACATGCACTGCAACGGGCATCCTTGGGTATTCAGGAGCTGACATAACCTTCACTCAGGAGCAGATATCAAGGAATAAGTTCGCACATACCTATTCAGGGACGTTCGGAGACGGGACATACCATCTTGAGGTTGACTGCGAGCCTGTCCTTGGCGTTAAAAAGCCAGACTCTGTCTTCCTTTCATTTACAGTAGACGCAATACCTCCAGCTACTGTGGTCAAGAGCGGAGGGGAGGTTTTTGACTTCTCAGCCTGGCACAGGACAGATACAGAACCCCCTTTAAAACTAAGCCTGGAATGCGATGACCCTGATCTTGGTGACCAGCCAGGGGAGTTTGGCTGTGAGCATACAAGCGAATATATAAAATACTGCCTTGGGCCTTCATGCACGCTTAGCGATGACGACCCTTCTTCAATCCCTATAACAGGGGACTATTCTACCTACATCAGCTATTATTCTGTCGATAAGGGGGGGAATATAGAAACAACACAGACCAAGCTGGTAAAGGTTGATAATGGGGTGCCTCAATTGAATTTAAACCCGCCAGCCAATGATGTGGTCAATACCCCTGAGATAACAATAACAGGGACCTATTCTGACGGGCTTTCAGGCGTCAAGGAGGTTGTCATATTCATTATAGATTATGATGATGTTTCTTTTAAGTCTATCAAGATTGCTCCTGCTCCCAGCGGTTTGCTTTCATATAATACTCAGCTGTTTGGAGGCAGGAACATTATACTTGTCTCTGTAGAGGATAATGCCGGCAATAAGATAGAGGATTCATTTGAGGTGTTCTATGATCTGGATGCTCCTTTGATAGATGCAGAGGTATTTAACCATGAGGGCTATGGGATAAGGAATAAGTCCGGAGGTCGATACGCAGAATACGGGAAGGATATAACCTTAGGAGCGGGGATCACTGATGATTCATCAATCAGCAGCGCCAAGGTTACACTCGAGTGCAATACTGAATCTTCATTTTCCAGGTGCTCCTCCTATACCAAAACTACTTTCGATCTTGAGCAGGATCCTTATGATGCTAAAATCTTTGGGAAGGTCCTTTCAGGCAGTTTGCCAATCGGCAATTATACGGCAACCTTTGAGGCATGGGACAATTTTAACCAGTACGGCAAGACAAACTTATGGTTCTTGGTAAATGATACAGCTAAGGTAAGCTTCCAATTAAGGCCGGATGCCCCTCCTGTAACCTATTCCCCTTCCCTTACACTTACAGGGACTGCCAGTGAAGCAGGCATACTGGTAAGCGCTTACCTGTGCGATGAGAACTGTTTAAACTGCGGGGATACTGCAGCTTCTTCAGATTACGGGGATGCAACAAATGACCCCAAGGAGGGGTTTAGGGATGTCGCTTTAGTTGATCTTGTCTATCTTGATCCTCCTAAAGAGGGGGAAACGACCATCCTATGGAAGGGGAGCGCATTTGATTCTATCACAAGGCATATCGGGGCAGGGGATTTCCTTAGGTTTTCAGATGATGCCACTGGAACATTTTATGAGATACTTTCTATTAACTCTGCATACCATCCTCTTGGGTTTTATATCAATACTATAGAATTGCGTAACGAAATAAAGCAGAATATAAACAGGGGAACTGTCTCAGCATATGACTATGGCACGCCGACAGGATGGTTTGAATTAGGGCTTGCCCTTAGTTCTGGTACCCAGTGCGTGGTCGTTGCAGCAGAAAGGATTGCTACAGGGGTAAGGGCGAAAAGCATAGCCCGGAAGATAACATACGACACCAGCGGTTTTGACATAACCCTTGAAGAGCCGTCTGACGGAGTCGTCAATTATGTTGATTTTGATGCTGCTGGCAATTCTATGCCTATCAGGATAAAGACAGAAAGAGGAGGTTCTGGCTTTAGGGCGGACTGCGTAATAAGCCATACAGCAGATATCATTGCAGGGGGATTTGCAGGAAAGGTTATGGGTACGACAGATAAGATAACGCATATATTTACTCTCAATTCTGATTCCTGCAAGGAGAACGGAGGGGATTACTGCCTTATTGGCGGGACATCTGCTTACCCTGTCAATCACCACCATTATGCGGTTGAATGCACGCCTTCTGATCCTTCTTATGCCAATATGGCTTCCCAGACCACAGAGGTGTGCTTTACTGCGGCAACTTACGGGCTGCAGACAGGAGGGCTTCCAAGAGGGGTTAATATCTGCCAGGCTTCGACAGGGTGCGGCTCTTCAGTTCCTGTGGCATGCGGCGGAGCAGTAGACTGCACAGATACAGACCATAGCTCCAGCCAATCTGACTGCATAGAAGAAGACATATGCAAGTGGAGCGGCAGCTATGGATGCGGCACATCATGCCATCCTGGTTTTGAAGACAATGATAATGATGGGGTCTGTATAGATGCTTCTGTTGTATGCTCAAACAATGATAATGACCAGACTAACTGCTTGGCACAAAATGCCTGCAAATGGTGCCCTGCAGGAGCCACATCCAATGCGAACAAATGCCTGCAGGAGAGTTGCGATACCTGTAGCGGGCTTGAGCATGATTCAAACCCTTCAGACGGCATGTGCGATACCGGAGAGGAAGGACAGGGAGGATGGGGTGATTAGATGAAGAAGAGATACCTCGCCTTAACATCATTCCTTGTTTTGGTCAGCCTAGTCCCTTTTGCGTTATCCTATAACTGGATGAAATCATCACAGGGAACAGATATAACCAACAACCCTTCTCCTACTCCCTGGGTGAAGTATTATCCTGATAATTACAGGCCGTTAATGGGGGAGACCTATATAAAGGATAAAAGCACCAACCATAAGATAGTCTTAGGTAGCGGATTTGAGAATCCTGTCGATACATACAGCTCTGATGCAACCGGCAGCTATGTAAAATGGGAATATCCCTTTTCCGCGAATCTGCCAACAGGCAAATACGCATTCCATACAAAAGCAGCAGACCTTTATAGCAACGAATTTGAGTATGATATGGATATTATCATCGAGACAGTCCCTCCAACTGTAAAACCTTATTCAAATCCAACTGAAGGTGCCAGCGGATTTATCTTTGAAGGAAATACGCAGACAGACCAGATAGAGCTGGGAAGCGATGTAACGATAAAAGCCAAGGTGGAGGATAAGGATAATGGGGTGGATATTAAGGATACGGTAGTTACGCTTGTTAATGTTGTTGTCAGCGGAACGGCTGCTGATGGCACTCCAATTACTCCTGTTACTTACGAGATGGAGGATGGGAATAACGATGGGGTCTACGGGCTTACTATCCCTTCCCCAACTGGGGGGGATTATATGGCTTCTTTTACAGCCTATGACAGCCTTTCTGACACTGTTTCAGGAACAGGGAATATAAACGATACAGTCAGTGTCAGCTTTACTGTGGGGGATACGATAAAGCCGGCTAAGCCTGTAATATGGCCATTGCCGCAATACACACAGAAAGGGGATGCAGACAATCAGCTTACGGTTGTCGGATATATTGGGGAACAAGGTACTGTAGATGCCCATGTTTTCCAGCCAGGAGAATCCATCCTTTCCTTCTCTACAACAGCACAGGATGGTGCTATGCCATTAGAGAATATAGCCCTGCAGGAGAAGTATCTTGCAGGCGGGGGGTATTATGAAGAAGATACAGAGATATACATTCCAGATTATGATGCAGGCAAGATAACCTCTGGGGATTACCTTGCCTTCTATAACCACCAGAGGACAAATTTTGCAAGATACGGCGTGGCATCTAAAGATAATGTTCCCGGGGATAGAACAAAGGTCGTTCTTGTACAGGGGCTGGAGAAGGACGTTCCTGTCAATCCAACATCATACATCAGCGTGGCAGATAAGCCTTTGCCTCCAGGCTATTTTGAGATTGGCCTTACCTTATACCATGGCCAGAATAAGGTACAGCTGCTCAGTTATGACGCAGCAGGGAATTTCGATGATATAGAATTCAGCATAATAAGCGATTCAGTAAAACCAAAAGGAAGGATCATATCTCCCTATGATGAGATAACGAATAATGATAAGACGCCTGTGAGCTTAGAGCTTGACGGGACAGGATCAGATATCGACCCGGATTCGATTGTTATGGACATCAATGGGCCATGCAATATGCTTGACCTTGCTGTCGGAGAAGATCTGGCCTTTGAGGGGGAGATAGCCACATTTGAAATAACCGGCAAGAATTACTGCAAAGGAAAGGACCAATACCTTAATGGTGATTATACAGTGACTTTATCCGCAACAGACATGGCCGGCAATGAGAATACCTCTATTGAATTTGGCTTTAAGGTAGATACTTCAGCATCTTCGGGCCCGGAATTAACTATAATTAATGGTAATTCACTGGAGCTAGAGGGAACATTATATACGAGCGAGACAATGCCTGAAATAAAGGCTTCCTTCCCAAAAGATACCCAGGTAAACAGCTATTCTCTCAAGGATAAGACAAGCGGAACAGAACACCAACTGGAATATACTAAGCTGGATGATAAACATTTCACGTTTGAGGTTCTCTTTCCTGCCCTTGCTGAGGGAAGTTATGTATTTGAAATCAATGCAAAAGAAGATCGTCCTGGAGCGGTCTCTACCTCGTTCTCTTTTGACATAATCGTGGATACAACAGCGCCTAATCTGGAGAATATTATCGTTCCGTCAACAGTAGAATATGGCTCAGAGGATGTTGTTAAGCTGAAAGCGACAGACCCTGTTGGTGTTGACAGCGTCAGGATAAAGATAGGGGACAGTTATTATAGCCTGGACAGATATGAAAATGGCCTATTCAATATATCCACAGAAGATTTCCTGCCTCATGAGCCGCCTTTTACTTATGCTATCTTGTTCGAGGCTAAAGACCTGCTGGGAAATGAGCAGCTGACTGATCATGGCGAGATCGAATTTACAGACTCAACGCCTCCTGAAGTTACTGTCTTAGAGCCTGAGACTGGCTATACTAATAAGGCCCCAAATACAATAAAGATAGGGACAGATGACCCCTCATACTGCAGGTTCTCCTGGAGAGGGGATTTCCTTGAATCGTTTGTCTATGACTTTAGCTCATCTGACAAGCTGACACATAGTTATGACATTGACATTTCAACCCATGATGATGAATGGGACCAGGATCCTCCCAATACATTCAACTATTATGTCGAATGCAGCAATATATTTGACCTAAGCACAGGAATCCTTAAGATGCAGATAATAGTTGATACTGATTCGCTCAATATAATAAGCGCTGATTCTGCCAAATTGTCCTATTACAGCGATAATTCTGAGAATACCATAACAGTAAAGACCAATAAGCCAGCAAGGTGCAGGTATTCAGATAATACAGATGAGGATTATGAGAATATGGACAACTCTATGGGGGAAGAATTTGTAACGGAAAACTCTGTAACAGAAGAATTTGATAACGGGGATCATCAGCTTTTCATAGACTGCAGGGACAAGGCAGGAAATACTGCAGACAATCCTACATCTGTAAGCTTTACAGTTGATGTTGATGAGGATGTTTCTATATTATCTTCAGGGCCGGGAGGGGTGCTCAATGACAATACCCCTACCTTATGGGCAAAGCTCAACAAGGATGCAGAATGCACATTTGAGGAAATGCAGCCGACATCACATACAACTATAAGAGAGGGAGGAAGGATATATTATCTCTATTACCATGATGTTGCCAGCCAGCTGGATGAAGGGCTGCATGAGTATAAGGTTAGGTGCTTTAATGTAAAGGCAGTTTATGATGATATCTCCTTTACCTTAGATACAGAACCTCCAGAAAAACCGGAGATAACCTCTCCTGCAGATGACAGCCTTGCAGGGGACAGCCTAACAGTGACAGGAACAACCGATGATGATGCAAGAAAGGTTTTCTTTTATGTTGACAATGCTTATCTTGGGTATGCGGATGTTGATGGCCAAGGCTTTGCAAAAACATTGGACTTATCTGGCTTTGATGACGGGGATCTAGTCATCATGGTTAATGCAGAGGATGAATTCCGGCAGAATGGAAGGAGCGGGGAGGATTCTGTTACGGTTGTTAAGGATACAGTCTCGGAGCAGCCAAGACTGGATGAACTTCCACAATATACTAATAGCGGTTTTGCTGAAGTTTTAGGAAGCGCTGAGCCAGGTTCTACTGTCTACTTTTATAGGTTTTACCTTCCAGGGCAGGAAGGAGATTCTGTTGCAACTACAACCGCAACTTCGGATGTTGATGGCCCATTTTCATCCTCCCTTAGCTTAAATGAAGGAAGCAATTATATCTATGCCAGAGCAACAGACACAATGGGCAATCCATTAAGCGAAAGCTCGAATGAGGTATTTATGATCTATGATGCTCAAAGCCCTTCATTCACCGGCATGAGCCCTGCTGATGGAGACACTGGCGTTTATGGAGAGAAGCTGATAATTAGCGTTTTGGTTTCTGATAATTACGAAATTAATGAAGACAGCGTAAGCTTCCTTATAGACAACAATGAGGCTGTATATGAAAAGGCTCATGAGCAGGGGGGGATAAGGCTAACTGTGGAGGCTGACCTTGATGATGGCCAGCATACCGCTTATGTAAGCGCTGAGGATGCTTCCGGCATCCTTGGGTATGCGGAATGGAGCTTTGATACTTTTATCCCTGTCTCATGCCTTTCCTGGGCCTGTGACAAGGAGGCAGACAGGTGGTGCGACAATGGCGCCTGGAACACCGCAGATTACTGCACATATTGCGGCATAGAGGATTCTGATTGTGAATCTGAAGTTACATGCGCAGCTGACGAGTGCGATACATCAGCTAACGAATGGTGCGACAGCGGGGTATGGAACACCGCAGATTACTGCATACACTGTGGCATGGAGGATTACCAATGCGGCGCTTTGCCTCCAAACTTAATAGGATTTTCAATTAACGGGGATGCAGCAGAACAGGGGGATTATGCAGATAATTTAGAGATAGAGGCAGGGTTTGAATATGGCAGGGAGGCTGTCCTGGAGGATATCCAGCTTGATGATCAGACCATAGCCAACTGGCAGGACATTTATGAGACTGAAGACAACATAAGGTTCTATTATGACCTTGGAAGCCTGCAGGAAGGTGGGCCTTATAAGCTTACTATCAGGGCCTCTAATGAAGGGTTTGCCCAGAGCACAGATTCCCTTCTGTTTTATGTCGATACCTCAGCCCCTACAATAGACATAGATGATTCAATTGATACCTTAGTCAGCAGCCCTTATGTCCCTATCTACGGGACTTATGCAGAACCTAATCTCAGGCATATTAAGCTGAACAATATCCTGTTAGATAAGGCAGATATAGGGATAGGCAGCTTCAGCAGGAACCTTAACCTCCCTGTTGATGCTGTGACTGATGTCCAGGCCGTCATTGAGGATAAGGCAGGAAATACAGGGCAGGATAGCATCTCTATAGAGGTCAGGACAGGAGAACTTCTATTGGAGATAGAAGAGCTGCCTGCAATTACAAAAGAGGATTCTTTCACTTTGGAAGGAACGACCATGCCTGATATTGATGTTGAAATAGATGTCAATGGAGATGAAATTCTAACTCTTAATTCTGACAGCAACGGGGACTTTTCACAGCAGCTGGATATGGATAACGGGCTGCATGACGGGAATAACATGATCATCGTAACGGCAGAGGATGGTGCAGGAAGAACAGCATCTGTAAAAAAATATGTGCATATAGACAGGGAAGGGCCTGCCATAATATCAAGAAACCCTGATGCTGGCGAGCAGGGTGATTTCAGCAGGATAACCCTTACACTAGAGGATATAAGCGGGATAGCAGAGGATTCTGTCGTCCTGAAGCTGGACGGTGAAACAGTTCAACATAATTTCAATGCCCTCATAGGGAGCCTTTCATATGGCATCTCTTCCCTGGAGAAAGGAAGCCATACCCTTGAGATAAGCTCGGAAGATAACCTTGGCAATTCGATGAGCAGCTCATGGGATTTTACGATAAACAGGGGTGCTCCGCTTATTGTTATGGTATCTCCTGCAACTGATTTTGTGGATGAGCTGCAGCCTGTCTTTGAGCTTGAGATAGATAACTATGATTCTGTTGAGCAGCCAACTTTAGTTGACTCTGATGAGAATGCTGTTGATTTAATCTTATTGTCTAAAGACCCATTCAGGTACATGAGTGCCGCTTTGTTGGATGATGGCCAGACATATAAATTCTGGATAAAGGCTGCAAAAGAAGGGAATGTTGCTGAGCTGAATAAGTATATCACAGTGGATACTACCCTGCCCGAGATAAGGATCGACAGGAAAGCCCTTCCTGATGCTACAGGAAAAGAGATTGTTGATGTGGAAGGGACGTTTGCAGAGGATAATCTTGAAATAATAACAGTAAACGGCATTGAGGTTTCCCCGCTTGACATGGCACGGGGGAGGTTTATTGTAAGGGATGTTCCTTTGGGCGAGACAACTACAGAGATAAGTGCGGTCATAAGGGATAAGGCAGGGAATGAAGGGAGTGACACTACCTATGTAGAGGTGGACAGGGATGCCCCTCCTCTTACGATAAGCAGCCCTGCAGAAGGGCAGGTGTTCGGAGACAGCACCCTTATAGTATCTGGCGAGACAGAGCCTGATGCTTTACTTTCTATCAACGGCTATTATTACAGCAAATCTGCCGTTTTAGATGACGGGTCATTCACTGTTAAGTATACTATGGCGCCAGGAGATAATGCCCTTCTTATTACTGCTTTGGACAAGGCAGGCAATGTCGGATCTGAATTGTTAAATGCCTATTATGATGTTGTATCTCCTGAGATAACGGCTATCAAGCCGGATAAGAATATGAACAAGGCTCCTGTTGAGATCAGGGCAAATCTTAAGGACAGGTCGCAGATAACTAGGGTTGCTATATCTATATCTGATGATAATGGTTATTATTATAATTATATCCTGCCTCATGATGAATTAGAATCAAGCCAGGAAAGCCTTTTATACCTATATTCCCCTCCAGAGGATGATACCTATACGATAACAATAACAGCTGAGGATGAATTCGGAAACAGGAACAGTAAGAGCAAAGAATTCCTTTTTGATACTGACATACCTTCAGAGCCGGCTTTTAACCTTAATGGGATGGTAATAAGCGATGATTCTCCGCAGCTCATATTCCAGTTCGAGGAAGAGGTCAACGAGCCTTCTTTGAGCATAAGCGCATCCCTTGAAAGCTCACCAGACCATAAACAGTTCGTGTATTCAACAAGCGTGCTTACCGACGGGATATACCCTTTAGAGATAACGGCCTCTAAGACTGTAGGGAAAGGCTCGGAAGCAAGCTATTCTTTTGAGTTTACAGTCGATACAACCCCTCCTGTGATTACAATAGACGATTCTGTGCCTGACTTTGTTGGCCTTCCGCCCTTGGTTGATATAAGCGGTGACTGCTCTGACGCTAACCTGGAGGGAATAGGCTTATCTGTTGACGACGATTCAATATATGTCAACTGCGAGGATGGAAGATACCTGGCTGAGGGTGTTTCACTTGGATCAGATAAGGGTATTGATGATGGGGATAAGCAGATAATTGTCATGGCTTTGGACAAGGCAGGAAATACCAATTCTGCCTCTAAGGTGATAGAGCTGGATACAGGATACCCTGATATTGAGATAACCGGAATAACCAATAATGATGATATAAAATTTGTTTCTGAGATTGATACTTATAAGACAAATGAGGAATCACTTACTATCCTGGGGACATACCAGGACAGCAATTTTGATACGATAGTTGTAGAAGTCAACGGCATAGTGCTCGATTACCCCAGCCTTACGCTGGATGAGGCCTTAGGAACATTTGAGCTTGATCTAGAGCTGGATGGAGATGACGGAGAGGAGTTCGAGAATAATATAGTCCTGACAGCAAGGGACAGCTCAGGGCTGGAGGGCATGGCAGACATTACAATAATAAAGGACATGAAAGGGCCTTCTATAGCAGAGTTTGAGCCCGCTACCAGGGTTGTGGATAATCAAATGCCCTTAATAACTATAACCACCAACGAGTATGCAAGTATGTGTACATTAACTTACATTACTGATGTAAACTTCTTAAAAACAGAGCCATTTAACATGGTGGAGGACAATACCAAGTTTTCTGTCCAGATACCTGTCAATCTTAAGGATATAACAGAAGCACAAAACCTGGACATAACCTGTCTTGACGCTTTTTCAAATGTGGGAAAAGAGACCATCCCCCTGACAGTTGACCTTTTAGACCCTTCGATAGACAGTTTTGATCTTTTCTATACTATGAAGATACCATGGGAGACCACTTCTGACTACAAGAAATATCTTATCAAGGGACTGAATTCTCTTGGAGGGACAGCAGCAAGCATAGCCCTGAACGTCAAGCCTAGCGAAGATGCAAGATGCGCCTATTCCGGCTCAGAGGCCGGCTATTTTAATAATCATGAATATGCCTCAGGCCTGATGCTCTCAGACAGCACACATACACTGGACGACGGAACAGAGTATACTTTTAACATAATCTGCGAAGACAAGGCAGGAAGGCTGTCCGAGGTAAAGGTTATTGATGTATTGGTGGACAGCGACCACCCTGTCACTGCCCCTTCAATAGACCTGGACTCACCTCCAGATTTGGAAGGGCATGTTTTCATTACAAGAAGCCCCACCTTTGAGGGCTCGATAATATCTTTAACACCCGGGACCGATATCACAAGAAGCCAGCTTATAATCAACGGGACAACCTATGACCTGGCCCTTGATGAGGACGGTATGTTTTCTCAGACTATAAATACGTTGCCTGCTGATGCTGTCTACCCCTTTGTGATCCAGGCCGATGTCTCGGAAGATGTGCCTTCTTCAGTAATCGAAGGGTGGATCAAAGTGGATACTACAGGGCCAGGCGGCTGCGGGACTGTTGCTGGCGTCACTTCCTGCACCGGTGAGCCAGCACAATCAACAACACCTGTTACAGGAATTATTTGCGGGGATGACCAATGTGACTACAGGGAGAACTGCGTAGAGGACTGCATACTGAGGGTTGACCAATACAGCCTCTTAACCATGTCTTCATTAACCAGAAAGAACCTCATTGACATATACGGCTATCCAGAGACAGAACAGCTTCCTTTTATCCTGCATTCGGCCTATTATTATTATCCTGATGATACATACCTGCTTGTCGGGATCCATCTATTTGAGTCTTCCAAGGAATCGGCCGGCTTTTTAGCCGAAACCCTTGAGGAAGAAGGGGCAACATCATATAAGATAGGCACAAATACTGTTTATAGGACTTCAGACTCAATATTCTGGTTAAGCGACAATAAGATAATAATAATATGGACCTATTACGGATCCTCAGATTATCTTGACCTGGCTTCTGCTTATCTTGCGAGGTATCCAAGCACAACGGTCTAAAACCATAAAATGAAAAAGGCAATAATCGCAGTGGTCTTGTTTTTACTTGTCTTGTCCATAGCCTATTCCCTGGTTGACCTCAGGCCGGATATTGAGATAACGTTTAGCGAACTGGTCGAAGAGTCTACGATCAACATCAACCTTACTAACCAGTCAGGGGTCCTTTTCGACCTGGACTTAATAACTTCAGACAACCCTACTTTCGTGTATAAGCCGGCAGAAGACCTGAAGGAGGGGTTTTATACTGTAAGGGCCCAGGCAGAGGACCTGTTTGGAATACTAGGGGAGGTTATTGAGGTTAGCTTTTTGCTGCAGATATCCCCCCTGGATGTAAACATCACAAAACCAAGGTTAGGGGTCACCCCTACCCATGTACTTAACCTTACACTGAAGACAGACAGGGATGCGGTCTGCAACTACAGTTTTATAGGCTTTGAGGAGCTTTATGAGTTCGATTCTACCGGATCACTTGAGCATGACAAAGAGGAGATCTCCATAGCTGACACTACTTACCTTTATATACAGTGCCTTGACGGGTATGGCAAGGTCTACCAGGAGATAAAGCAGCTTTTCCTTGACTTAAATAACCCTTCCATAAGCGTATATGCAGAGGATGTTACCGAGCCACCGCTTGAGACAACACTTAATGTCAATTCCAATGAGGAGGTGATATGCAGGTTTGACAACGACTCTACGGTTTTTGGGGGGATGCAGGAGTTTGACAATTATGATGAGATGGATGAGGATGCTTATGAGCTTAACCCGCAGCAGGTCTTGGACGGGGAACACCTTACTGACGGAAAGCCACATACCTTTTTTGTAATGTGCAGGGATAAGGCCGGGAGGCTGTCCAATGCGGCATCTGCAACCTTTAACGTGGATACTGAACAGCCCGCAGCTGTAACCATACATTACCCTACAGGGCAGCTGTCATCTTCTCTCTTATGGTTCAATGTAAGCACCAATAAAGTCGCTGACTACTGCCAGTACACCAACAGGTCTGATAAGACGGGATATATCACGTTCAGCGTCCAGGGAAAGACGCACATAAGCTCAGGGCTGGACCTGCTCCATGACGGGGCATATACCTATCATGTCCGGTGCAGGTTCCATGATGAATCAATAGGGACATGGTATGTCGAGGCAAGCACCAATTGTGTCATTGACAACACGAAACCACAACTGCCTTATGTCAATATGGACCCTCCGGCTGCCCTTAAAGACCTCAATATAACAGACAGGACCTATAAGGACTACCAGTTATGCGGGGAATGGGAGGGGGAGGACAACCAGAGCTCTATCTCCCAATACGCCTATTATGCCTATTGGGACAGGAGCACGGACATAATGATAGGCAAGGACGTGACATCAGGCACTAGCGACTGCATAGACCTTGACCTTAACGATTCAGAAAAATATTACTTTAAGGTAAGTGCGCGGAATTCCGTAGGGCTATGGAGCGACAATATGAGCAGCTCACCTATCACGGTTGATGTAAGCCTTACACCCAAGGGCTGTGATAATGGCCTCAAGGATGGGGATGAGACAGACGAGGACTGCGGAGGAAGCTGCGACAGCTGCTCGAACGGGATGAACTGCATCATCAATTCCGACTGCGACAGCAGGTACTGCAATTCAAGCAATAAGTGCGCAAAGCCAAGATGCGATGACGGGATAAGGAACGGTGCAGAAACCAGCACCGACTGCGGGGGAAACTGCGACAAATGCAGCGTTGGCAAAACATGCAACGAGAATAGGGACTGCAAAAGCAACAACTGCGATAAAAGCACAGGCAAATGCGAGGAGATGCTGGACAAGTGCGAGAATAATGAGCTGGATCCAGGAGAGACGGACGAGGACTGCGGAGGGGACTGCCCTGCCTGCGGGATAGGAAAGAGCTGCGATTTTGATTCTGACTGCATAGAAGGGGCAAAATGCGAGGAAGGGGCCTGCTTACTTGACTCTGACGGGGACGGGATAGTGGACAGCAAGGATAACTGCCCGGACCTTGCTAATGAGGAGCAGGCGGATGTTGACGGAGATGACCTTGGGGATATGTGCGACCCTGACTCTGACAATGACGAGCTTCCTGACTCTTTTGAGCAGCAGTATTTTGAGTGCGTCACGTGCGCAAACCCTAACGATGATCCTGATAAGGACGGGCTTATGAATAAGGAGGAATATACCTATAATACAAACCCCATGAGGAAGGATACGGATGAGGACGGCTATGCTGACAGGGAGGAGATTGACAAAGGGACAGACCCCCTTGACCCACGCTCCCATCCTGGGGGAGGATTCCTTAAATCTATGGTGATACTCTCTATCGTTGCTGCTCTTGGTGGAGGGGGGTATTTTGCATATACGAAGCTTGTCGTTAAGGGGAAGCCTTTCATACCTCCAAGGGCGCCTGCTGCAAGGGGTGCTGTAAGGAAGGAGATCAGAAGGCCGGTTGCACTAAAAGGCCCGGTCCCAAAGCCACCCCTAAAGCCGGAACAGCCCCCTTTGAAACGCCCGATGCCAAGGGCCCCAATGAAGAAGCCCGTAGCACCTGCAACGATGAAAACTGTCAGGCCTGCACCTATGCTTAAAAAACCCGCAATAGGCAGGGATCTTGGAGCAGAACCGAAGATAAGGAACAAAGTAAAGGCAAAAGAGGAGGGGAATATCTTCAGCAGGCTGTCTGAGATAGCGGAAAAGGATAAGGTTAAGCAGATTGAGAAGAAGATGGAATTTTCACACCTGAGCGATAAGGAGCTTAATGACAGGATCAGGAACCTGAAGAAGGAGCTGAAGGTAAAGTAAAATGATGGCTAAGAAAGGACAGATACCAGGCCAGATATTTATCTACCTCATCGCTCTTATCTTGTTTTCACTTATCCTGCTCTACGGCTATAACTCAATAAGGGGGTTCAAGGAAAAGTCCGAGCAGGTGTCCTATATCAAGTTTAAGACAGACCTTACCTCAATGGTGAAAAGGGTTTCGCCGGATTATAACACGCTGAAGAGGGAGAAGCTCTTTATAGGAGGGGATTATACAGAGGTCTGTTTTGTGCAGAGCTATAAGAAGGAGGATAATTTTGATTTTATAAGGACCCATATAGGAAATCTCATAATACAGGACAGTTTTGAGAGCAGGGTGGACAAGAACGTGTTTTTGTTCAAGAAAGGGATTGCGGAGTCCTTTGATGTAGGAAATATAAATGTTACTGGCGGTTCTGTCTGCATACCGGTAATAAGCGGCAAGGCAAGGATAGAGTTTAAGGGCATGGGGGACCATGTTTTTATATCTGGCTGGTGAATATTTTTCTGAGGAAGGCATATTCTTTTTTAGAGCAAAAAATTTATAACCTGTATCCTATTACATGATTAACGTCATAAAATGCAGGCGCATATTTCTGCCTGTGTATCTTGGGTGAGAAACATCAACTGCGAGATGTGCGGAAGGGAATCAATGCTTTTCAGGGCAGATGTAGAAGGAACGATGCTTAACCTGTGCGAAAACTGCTCCAGGTTCGGGAAGGTCATATCTGCTGTGAGGGAAGTGCCTAAGGAAAAAAAGAGGGTTAGGGCAAGGCATGAGGCATACAGCCCAGGGAAGCCAAGGGCGGAGGAGTTTGTCTTAACTGTCATCCCTGATTACGGGGATGTAATAAAGAGAAAAAGGGAGCAATCAGGCATGAAACAGGAGGATTTTGCCAAGAAAATAAATGAGAAGGCATCCTTGCTCCATAAGATAGAAACAGGGCAGTTTGAGCCTTCTTTCGGCCTGGCAAGAAAGATAGAGAGGGCTTTGCATATAAGGCTGATAGAGCAGAAAGAGGTCAGGCCAGGGGAAGTGAGGAAAACAAAAGAGGATCATTTTACCATCGGAGATTTTATCAAGGTCAAAAAATGAATATTCTAGTAACGGGGGGGAAGGGCTTTATAGGGAGCCATATCGCAGAGTTTTTTGCCGGGAAGGGAAATAACATAACAGTGGTGGATAATTCTTCAAGGATGAGGATGCTTGGGGGCTTTGCAAGGTATGACTTTAATGAAAGATACCTTCAGAGCCTTAAGAATGTAAGGGTAGCAGAAGGGGATGTGGCGGATTCCGCATTAATGGACAGGCTTTCACAGGGTGTTGATGCAGTCTTCCATACGGCTGCCCAGGTGACTGTTACAAAGTCTATATCAGACCCTTTCTCGGACTTTAATGCAAATGCAGCAGGAACCTTTAATGTTCTGGAAGCAGCCAGAAAGAATGATGTTAAGACAGTGGTCTACTGCTCAACAAACAAGGTTTACGGTGAGAATGTTAACAAGGCAGGGCTTGTAGAAGGGGAAAATAGGTACGGCTTTGACTCTGAATTCAAGGACGGCATACCTGAGAGCTTTTCAACTGACCTATGCAGCCATACGCCTTACGGCTCGTCAAAATTATGCGGCGACATATACTGCCAGGATTATGCCAAGCTTTACGGGCTTAAGACAGGGGTTTTCAGGATGTCATGCATATACGGGCCTAGGCAGCTTGGGATGGCTGACCAGGGATGGGTCGCTTGGTTTATAATAGCAACACTGCTAGGAAAGGAGATAACCATACACGGAGACGGAAAGCAGATAAGGGATGTTCTCTATATATCTGACCTGCTGGAGCTGTTTGACAGGTTCCTTAAGAGCCAGATCAAGAGGGGGGTCTTTAATATAGGGGGCGGGAAGGAGAACTGCCTTTCTTTGCTTGAGCTGCTTGGGCTGCTGCAGGGGCTTACAGGAAAAAGAAGCAGGGTTGATTACACCGGCTGGAGGGCCTCTGACCAGAGGGTTTACATATCTGATATATCAAAGGCAAGAAATGAACTTGGATGGAGCCCTAAGGTCAATCCGGCAGAAGGCGTTAGGAAAGTGGTTGGCTGGGCAAGGGATAATCTTGACCTATTTGCCAGGTAAAACATTAGGGTATAGGATAAGGAAGGTCGTCAGCGCATATATGGCTGAAGCAAGGAGTATTCTCTTATCTTTTATGATGCGGCTTGGGAACCTTGTCTTGTCCGAGCCTGAATAAATCAGGTAAAGATACCTGAGAAGGATGTAAAGGACAAAGGGAAGGGTCAGCAGCAGCTTCTGGTTATTGCCTAGGAAGCAGTATAATGAATAGGATAATAACAGGGTTGTGGTGCTTATCTGCATTAGGCAGCTTAACAGATCATCGGAATAGAAACGCATGGCAGGCCGGTGCTTTTCAGCCTTTTTCCTGAGAAAGACGGATTCTGACTTTCTCTTGCCTGTAGCCAGGAAAAGGGCGAGGAAGAATGTTCCGATGATAAGCCAGGGAGAGACCCAGACCCTTATTATATAGGCGCCTGAAAGGGCCCGTATCACGAAATTGGATGATATCACAATTACGTCAATGAAAGGCTCTTTTTTCAGGAAAAGGGAATATGCAGAGGAGAGGATGAAGAATAAAAGGTCTGCTGCCAGGAAATAAAGGGCAAGGGAGTAGGCAAGGATTATTGATATAATAAAAAGGAAGGATGCAAGAAGGATGCTGCTTTTTACTGTAACTTCTCCTGTGACTAAAGGCCGTTTTGACTTTTCTTTGTTGTGCCTGTCATTTTCCCTGTCTGTTATGTCGTTTATGATGTAATTAACAGAGGACATCAGGGATAATGAGATAAAGCCAAGGATGACTGAGAAGAGGTAGTTGATTTGTAGGATATTTCCTGAAAAGAATACTGCCAGAAAGATAACCAGGTTTTTGTAGTATTGTTCAGGACGGCAGAGCCTTATAAGCGCTTTTATCTTCATTGGGCAACTAAATGATACGTATTATAAATATTTAACTTTTTTATTATCTGGATATCCTGAACAGCTTTTCATAGAAGTCAACAGTTTTTCTTATGCTGAACTCTTTTATGATGTCTTTCCTGTCTTTTACATACTTTTTTTTGTTTTTCAGGACTTTAAGGATGGCTGTTGCAATCTCTTTTTCATCCCTTTGCCTTATGATAATCCCCATTCCTGTTCTTTTTATTGGAATCCTTACACCATATAGGTCAGTGGCAATAATGGGTGTTGAACAGTACATCGATTCTATCTGGACAATGCCGAAGGCTTCAAGAGGGTCTATGCTCGGCAGGACAAGGACATCGCAGGCAGAGTAGAAATCAGGGAGGTCTTTGTAGTCAATCCTGCCTGTCAGTATGATATTTTTTTTGTACTTGCCTATTAGAGGCTTTAGCTCATTTATCGTGCTTCCTCCGGCAACCTCTTTATATTCGCCGGCAAGGATGAACCTTGCTCCAGGGTATTTTTTTAATACATAAGGGATGGACCTTAGAAGATAGGGAAGGCCTTTTTCATAAACAAACCTGCCGCTAAAGCCTATAACCTTTTCCTGTTTTTTTATGCTGTAGGTTTTTCTTAGGTTTTTTTTCTTATAACTGAAATCATTTTCGTTTATAGGGGGGTAGGTGATCTTTATCTTCTTCAAGAAATATTTTAGCAGTCTTGAATGGACAGCATAATCCCTTGTGTATGTTATTATATTCCTGCTTTTTTTAAGGGCTGTTCCTGCAGAAAGGTAATATATCCTTTCCAGGAATCTTCCTGTTATTGTCCTTTCTAGTTTAAGGTCGCAGTGGTAGGTGGAGAATAATTTCTTTTTTTTAATGAATAATGAGATAAGGCCCGATTCTATCATCGGAAGATGGATGTTCACTATATCATAGCCCGGGGAGAGAGA
This sequence comes from Candidatus Woesearchaeota archaeon, assembly GCA_019323195.1. Classification (GTDB taxonomy): domain Archaea; phylum Nanobdellota; class Nanobdellia; order Woesearchaeales; family JACPBV01; genus JAHWHQ01. Next base: position 51,571 of record JAHWHQ010000036.1, read on the forward strand.
CCAGGCCTTTAATACGAATGAAGGCATGAAGACGCCCTTGTTCAGGCGGAAAAGAACTCTACTCCTTATCACATTGACATTTTTTATCTTTTCTTTCTTGTTGAGGTTTTTATCGTGCCTTGAGGTCAATACTGTGACAGAATGCCCTTTTTTTACCAGCTGTTCTGACAGCCGTTTTACATATTCGGAAATACCGCTGCAGTAAGGGTAGTAGTATGGGGTAATCATCAGTATTCTCATTTTTTTTCCTGGTATATCTTTAATTCGCATCCATTGACAGTGCTGTTGAAAACCAATTCGAAACTTTCTGATATCAGGCTGAAAAATTTTTTTGATCTTTCGGGGCAGTCAGGATCATACCTTACGCAGGGGAGGTCGCAGGAGTTTATAAATATGTATTGGATGTTATTACCTGTCTTTTTGCTTAGCTCTTCTATCCTTTTATTGTCCCATACCTCATAGTACATCAACTCATCTATTTTTATGTCGTGTACAGCAGAAATAACAGGTGTCGAAGACCAGATATCTCCTTTTACATGCCTGCCTTCCAGGTAGCTATAGAACGCCTTGTATTCTGCAGGCATAGGGCTTCTTTTGAGGGCATAGCTTACTCCTGCCAGAGAGATTATGCTCTGGAGAATTATGGCAGATATCAGGGCATATCTTAAGGGTTTTTTTAATATTTTTGATACCTCTTCAAATCCACTTCCTGAAAGTATATAGAGAAACGGAAGGAAGATGAGGGAATAGCGCATGTCCTTGCAGTTAAGCATAAAGGAGTGGTATAGGAAAGGTACCAAGAATGCCAAGAGAAAGATATTCTTTTTTTCTAAAGGATGCTTGAATGCAAGCAGTATAGGGATTACTGCTAGGATTATTATGAAGCTGGTTATTAACAGGTTAGATATGTAGAAAAAGGCGCTTGTCGGGCAGTAGTAGTTCCCTACGACGCGGGAGATAAGGTCATTGGCAAATATGAAGGGGGCAAACAGGTTATTATACAGCACTATATTAGAGATTAGAAAAGGAATAATTAAAACCGAAAAACCCACCATAAATAAAACAGATTTTTTTATTTTATCTTTCTTTTCAATTAAGCAGCCCAATATCAATATGGGTATAAGCCAGAGGTATGTAAACTTTGTTAGTACAGCAAGACCCATGAATATTCCGCTTAGTAAAAACCTTTGCTTTTTTATGAGAAAATAGAATGCCAATAAAGAAAGGAACATTGCAGCTATGTCAACAGCCATCTTATTTGTGAAATAAATTATGCTTATGTTAATAGAGAAAAGGAAACAGAACAAAAGGGCGGTTTTATCATCATTTAGGCAGTTTATTAACTCATACAGCAGGTAAATTGAGGAAGATGCTAATAAAATATTTATTAGTGAACTAAAAAGAAGAGCATTTAATCCGATCTTCCATACAAAACCCATCAAAATAGGCCAGAGAAGAGGTCTTGCAGGCTCCCATAGGCCTATTTTGCCTAAGGAGAATATATATTTTCCCATGCCTATGTAAACTGCAGAATCCCATAGAATATCTTTTTGGTTAAATGAATAAAAAATGTTTATTAATAAGAAACCTAAGAGAATTATATAAATAATAATTCTTTTGGTTTTGCGTAGTTTCATATTGTATTGAAAAAACTTTTATAACTAAAGGTAATTTTCTTATTTCTGCCTTTTGCTTAAATAAATATGATAGGCTCTATCTCCATATATCTCAGAAAATACAAGTTCATTTTCATCTTCTATAAGCTTGAACAAACTGTTCAATCTTTTCTTACATTCTTTATCTCCGTTGGAACAATAAAATGATTCTGGAATAAGAATTATGGCGAAGGTTTCATTCCTGTGGAGGGCATAGACCTTATGTCCTAGATCAGGGGAAAAAAAGAATGGCACAAATTTAGCATCTACATAAACTGCAGGAACAGGATCTGTTGTTAATATTGCTCCTTTAATCTCTTTATCCACAAAAAACTTATAGTAATCTCCTACAATTGGCAATTCCTCTTTTAGTCTCCAATTATAGTAATTTAAGTCCCTGTTAATAACTCCAACTAAGGATATAATGACAAAAATAACTATCGCAATTCTTATCCTATCTTTTTTTGAATGAAGAAACGAGTAATAAAAACCATAGGCTGCGATTAAAGATGCATAAGGCAAAAAGACAATCAAAAACCTTGTTTGCTTGTTTGATATATATGTAAAATAGAGGAAATAAATAAAAAATGTTGCTACAATAACATTAAAGGATTCCCTCTTTTTAATCTTTTTACTTAAAATAAATATTAAACCGGGGATTATGAAAATGAATAATGTATTTTCTTTTAATAGCTCGATAACATAATAAAAAATATTATAAAGATATGAAACCCATGTTCCGGTGATTATACTTTCTGCAGGATTAAATTGCGCCCATGTACCAAGTATCCATGGCCTAAATAAAGCATGATAAATCCTCGAAGTTTCTTTGTTATAAATGAAATAATTAAAGATCAGGAAAGGGATATGGCTCAATAAAAAACCAAATGAGAATAAGGAAGATTTTTTTAAGAAGGATTTCATATCTCTATCCCTTAATAAAGAAATAAAAAGTGCTAGAATAAAAGATATGCCTATAAGGGCCTGTGGAAATCTGAATAAAGCACCTATCCCGCATAAAATGCCTGCTACTAACAGATTGTGCTTTTTCAAATAAACATATATTCCAAATAAGACAAAAAATGTTGAAGGTATTCCTGTAAGGATATAATTTGTGTAAAGGAAAAATACTGATGTGATTGCTAAAATTGATGATGAAATAACTCCAACCTCTTTATTAACCATCTCTTTGCCGATTAGGTAAGTGAAAATGATACAACCTACTGAGAATAAGATAGAAATAAATTCTGAAAAAAGAACATAATTAAATCCTGATTTCCATATTAGTCCTAAGATTAAAGGGAGGCCAATCGGTCTTACAATCTCCCAAAAACCAAGATTGCCGGAAGAAAAAAGATATTTGCCCATCCCCATATATACTGCTTCATCCCATATGATGTTATGGGCTTTTAATAGATAAGGGGCCTTAATCAGGAAAAACAGGATTACCAGTACTAGGATTAGATAATTATCTTTTATGAAATCCTTTACCTTCTCCCTAAGAACAGATATCCTCTTCATCTTTAAAAGAATCACAAATAATTTTTTTTAATTCTTTGTTATTAACTATACCCGTATATTTTTTACCTTCAATAATCAGTGTTGGATACTCTGTTATTTTATATTGATTTTTTAAAATGTTTATTACTGGTTCAGTTGTTCCATAGTCACAATCTATGGGAAAAACCAATAATTTATCGCCAAAAGTCTTTTTAAAATAAGTAAGAATAATTCCTTGATCCGGGCATATTGGGCAGTTTTTTTCAGAATAAAGATATACTATATTGACTACATCCAAATCACATTCTTCTTTTGTTTTTTTAGCCAGTAGCCAATATTTAAGATTATCCAGGATGTACCTCCTACCTGCCAATTCGTATTCTTTCTTATTAATTTTTGTGTTTTCCTTGTATTTTATAAATGTCTGTAATGATTCACTAAGATCTCTTACTGATTTTTCCATGGTAGCATGCAGAACAGAACAACTCTCATTTTTATCTTCCAATGTTGTTAAATATAAATATTGAAACTGAAGACTTAGGTAATCAACCTCATGTTCTCTATTCTCGCTTTCTACCCATTTAACCCTTAAGTTATCGAACAACATACCAGATGTAAGCCCCAATATAAATATAATTGAAGTTAGAATAAAAGCGATAATGTATTTATCCTTGCTAACCTTTCTTTCAACAGCCATTTTTATATAACAATTTTTTTACTTATTATTTAAAGTTAACTAAAATTTCCATTTATGCTTTTTCTCTAAAAATGTCTCGAAGAAGACTACAACAATAATAAAAGACATTATTATGTAATAAACAAAAAAATAGCCTAAAAGAGCCAGGAAATTTCTTTTTTTAATCTTTTCATTAGCATTTTTGAGGGATAAATATATGACACCAAAGGATATTACCAACAATAAGTATAAGATTATTATCTTCTCCAAATCAAGATTTAACAGCACAAACTTAAAATTTGTTAAGTCTATTATAAAATGCCTTATGTCAAAGTTTAATAAATAAATTTTTTTAATAAATTCATAGATAGGTTTTAATATATAGAAACTAAAAAAGAACAGGGTTGTTATGCTTACAAAGAAAATAATTATGTTAATGCTCATTTGCATAAAACCAAAATCCCCGTATTCCTTATTCCAAATCAATTTTTTGTATTTCAAAATGTTCAAAAAGCTTCCTTTTAACCACCTGTTTCTCTGTTTGTACAATCCCCTTAAATTTTTAGGTGTAACCGTATACACATAGCCGTCATAACACTGTTTTATCCTGTAATTATATTTCTGTATCCTGTAAGCTATTTCCTGGTCCTCTGTTATATTTTTTGTATCAAAACCACCTATCTTTTTAATTACACTCGTTCTATACAGGGAGAAGGGGCCCGGCGCAACATAAATACAGTCAAGATGACTCATCAATCGGGCAATAAGCAATGAAATTAGGTATTCCAGCCATTGTATCTTCTGTAGAAATGTTTTTGGTGACTTTACTTTCATAGCAGGGGTTACAATAGCTAAATTCTTATCTTCTTTTTCATATATACTTAACATCTTTTTAGGCGTTTGGGATTCAACAAAAGAATCAGCATCCAAACAAGCAAAAAACTCTCCCTTTGCTGTTTTTAATGCATTATTGAGCGATTGCGCTTTTCCTTGATTTTTCTGGTTTATTACTCTAATGTTGAACTTTTTATTCTCTTTTATGAATTTACTTGCTTTCTCTCCAGTTTTGTCTGTACTGCCATCATTAATTATAATAATCTCAAACTTATCTGGAGGGTAATCAATATTTATAACAGATTCTAATGAAGGTATGATCGTATCTTCTTCATTAAATGCAGGTATCAAAACAGAGATAAAAGGGAATCTTGAAAGACTAACTTCTTTTTTTTCTTCAACTTTGAAATCCTCTTTTTTTGCTAGGAATATAATTAACCAATAGATCGTAATATACAAAGATAATGCATATGTTATCCATAATAAGGTGGTTAGCAGGATGTTCATTTGGCTAATATTATTTTTTTACTTATTTAAATTTTTTTAATTCAGGAACTTTTTAATTATATCTGCCTTCTTTTTGTCAATACCCCCTAACCTATAGAGAATTACATTTCCAACTCTATGTTTTTTTGCTATTCCTAAATCCCTTTTTAATTCCCTGTTTGTCAGCTCTTTTTCATTATTTAGGATGCCTTTTCCTATGACGCCCAATCCTGCGCAGTAGCTTGTACCGTACTCCTCCCTGCCTTTTGCTATCTGGCTTTCCAGGTAATGCCCTACTGCCCGGTTTTGGACCATGCTGGTGTAGACCATGCCTATCTTCTTATGCTTAAACCTTTTAGGGTTAAAGGAAAGCGCCATGAACCTGAACAGAAACCTGAAGAAAAAGCCTTCAAGCGGGTATTCGGCGGTTATTATCTCCTTATTGTAGCTGGAGGCCTTTTTTATGAACCCCCTTATAAGAATCCTGTTCCTAAGGAAGTTATGCAGCTCTTTTTTCCAGTTCTCTTTTTTTATCGGGAATTCAGCATCCCATAGGACTTTTATCTTTTCTTTGCTGTTTTTTAGCTCATCAATGATCCTCTTTAAGGCCTTCCTTCTGGAGAGAGGGCTCATCCAATAGCCTTCATCTTCTTCCAGGACAGGCCAGTAGATAATGCTCCTTATCTTCTTCCCAAAGCTTTTTTTATCCAAGAGCTGTTTTCTTATCTTCCTGAAATCTGACAGGCTTTTGGCGGCTATATAAAGGTCTATCGGGAAGCCTATGAGCCTTAGCCTGCCTAGATTTTTTTCATCAGGAAATTCCTCGAAAAAGCCAATCCTCATTTTTTATAGTTGAAACTGTAGTGAAAGATGTCCTTTTTTATGGGGCCGAACAAGGTTTTATAAGCAGCAGACAGGACAAGTGCAGAGCCGACCTTTATCCTGCCGAACTCGTCAAACCTTCTTACAGATGTGTCTATCTTTCTGCTGATTATCCTGAACCTTCCATATCTGCGGCATCTTTTTACGTAATCATGCTCTTCAAGCAGCCTTATATCCTCATCAAAACCGCCAATCTTCCTGTGGATATCCCTCTTTACCAGGATGCAGCATCCGCCCAATGAGGGGGATGTTTTTTCAGAAAGCTTTGTGAAGGTGTTGAATATGCTGAAATATGCCCTGTCAACCAGCCGGTCGCTCATTGGCCTTAAAAAACAGCCGGCAACACCAAGATCCTTTTTCCTGAATTCCTTAAGAATCCCCCTTATAAAGCCTGGCTTTAGGCAACAGTCAGCGTCAAGAAAAAGAAGAAGGCTGCCTTTTGCTATCTTGGCGCCGTTGTTCCTGCCTATCCCTGGCCTTTTGCCGCCTTTGACGACCCTGCAGCCGAACTTCCTTGCAATCTGCCTTGTCCTGTCCCTTGAGCTGTTGTCAGCCACTATTATCTCTATGTTTTTCAGGTTCTGCTTTTTTATTGAGCTGAGCAGAGCAGGGAGGTAATGCTCTTCGTTATATGCAGGTATTATGATGCTTAGCATGGGGTTTATATCGTGCATGGGGGTATATAAATCTATTGGGCAAGATTTATAATATTCTTTGCATTACCTTCCTATTATGCCTAATACAATCCCTACTGGCTCTAAAATCCTGGACAGGATGCTTAACGGGGGGTATGAGAAAGACATAATCACTACAATATACGGGCCTGCAGGGTCAGGGAAGACCATATTGTGCATGCTCTGCAGCATTAATCTCTGCCGCAACGGCAAGAAGGTAATATATGTCGATACTGAGAATAATTTTTCTGCAGAGAGGCTGAAACAGGTAGCTGCTTATGATTATAACAAGATACTGGACAGGATAATATTCCTTAAGCCTACATCTTTTGAGGAGCAGATGAAGGCTTTTGACAAGCTAAGGAATGTTGTTGACAAGAACATAGGGCTTATAGTTGTCGATACTATAGGGATGCTCTACAGGATAGAGCTGGGGAAGAACGAGGATGTCTATAATGTAAACAGGGAGCTGGGAAGGCAGATATCCTGCCTTAGCGAGATAGCAAGGAAGAAGCACATACCTGTCTTGTTAGCCAACCAGGTCTATGCGGATTTTGAGAACAAGGGAAAAGTGAACATAGTAGGGGGGGATCTGCTGAAGTACAGCTCAAAGTGCATGATAGAGCTGCAGGCTACACCTGCAGGGAACAGGAGGGCTCTGCTGAGGAAGCACAGGTCTATACAGGCTGACCAGGAAATCACCTTTAAGATAGTTGAGGGCGGCATCATAGGGACAAGGGAGGGGAAGGGGTTCAGGCTTTTTTGAACATAAGTTTTTTAAACAAAACTCTATTTTCATAGCATATAAACAGAGGCATTAACATGGCAGGAAACGGCAAAATAAAGGAATTTAATGAGAAGAAGAGAGAGCTTGCTCCTAACAAGGAGCTTGTCAAGAAGCAGCATGAGAAAGGCAAGCTTACTGCATCAGAAAGGCTGGGATTGCTGCTGGATGAGGGCTCTTTTACAGAGATAGATGAGTTTGTAGAGCTTAAAAGCCATGATTTTAACCTGCAGGATAAGAAAAGGGCAGGAGACGGCGTCATTGTCGGATACGGCACTGTCAATAAGAGGCCTGTCTGCGTGTATGCGCAGGACTTTACCTTTATGGGCGGCTCTATGGGGGAGATGCATAATAGGAAGATAGCTAAGGTTATGGATTTGGCTTTGAAAACAGGCTGTCCGCTGGTAGGGCTGTTTGATTCCGGCGGTGCAAGGATACAGGAGGGCATCAACGGGTTAGACGGAGGGGGAAGCATCTTCAGGATGAATACATTATGCAGCGGCGTCATCCCGCAGATAAGCGCGATCATGGGGCCGTGCGCAGGGATTGCTGTCTACTCGCCTGCATTGACTGATTTTGTTTTTATGGTCGATAAGACCAGCTATATGTTCATAACAGGGCCTGATGTTGTTAAGAGCGTCACAGGAGAAAAGGTGGATTTTATCGGCCTTGGAGGGGCGGACGTGCATAATAAGAAAAGCGGGGCAGCGCATTTCTCGGCATCTAATGAGAAGGAGTGCATACTGAAGATCAAAAGGCTGCTGAGCTACCTGCCGCAGAATAATCTTGACAACCCTCCTGCGATCGATATGGGGGATTCACCCGAAAGGCTGAACAATACCCTGAATGATATAATACCTTCTGATTCCAGGAAGAGCTATGATGTTAAGGATGTTATAAGCGAGATAGCTGACAAAAGATCCTTTTTTGAGATACATCCAGAGTATGCGCAGAACTGCGTAGTGGGGCTTGCAAGGCTTAATAATAATGTAGTGGGGATAGTTGCAAACCAGCCAAAGGTCCTTGCAGGATGCCTGGACATAAACAGCTCCAACAAGATATCGAGGTTTGTAAGGTTCTGCGACTCTTTTAACATACCGCTGATAAACCTGGTCGATGTTACAGGATACCTGCCAGGGACAGAGCAGGAGTATAACGGGATAATAAAGAACGGAGCCAAGATACTTTATGCATACTCTGAAGCTACAGTCCCTAAGATAAGCCTGGTAGTAAGGAAGGCCTATGGGGGGGCTTATATAGCCATGGTGAGCAAGGACATGGCCTATGATTATGCGATGGCATACCCTATGGCAGAGATTGCTGTGATGGGTGCTGAGCAGGCGGTCAATATACTTAACAGGAAAGAGATGGGGTCAAAGCAGTGGGATAATATAAGGAAGAAAAGGGTTGATGAGTTCTCTGAGAAATTCCTTAACCCCTACTTGGCTGCAAAAGAGGGAAGGATAGACAAGGTAATAGAGCCAAAGGAGACAAGGGTTGCCCTGATCAAGGCGCTTGAGATGCTGCTTTCAAAAAGAGATATCCTTAAGGGCAAGAAGGCAATGCCTAGAAAGCATGGGAATATCCCATTGTAAAATGCAGGACCTAAAGGTTAATATAAACGGCGAGGAATACAGGGTTAAGGTAGAAGAGGCTTCTTCAGGAAAACTTAATGTTTATTTTGACGGAGAGAAATTCGAGGTAGAGACAAAGTCCGACATAGAAAAGCAGCTGTTTGATGAGATCGAAAGGCAGGAGAAGGGAAAGGATAAAGGCGTCATAACAGCGCCGATGCCAGGGGTCGTGTTTTCTGTTGATGTTAAGGTAGGGGATGATGTCAAGAAAGGGCAGAAGGTTATCGGCCTTATGGCGATGAAGATGGAGAATGAGGTATGCGCTCCTGCAAGCGGAAAGGTCAAACAGGTTAAGGTCAGGAAAGGGGATTCTGTAAATAAAGGGGACATACTTGTTGTCTTATGATGCTGCTAATTCATTCCACTTGAATTCCCGTATCTTTATGCCCCTTTTTCTTAAGTGCGTCGAAATCTCCCTGTTCAGCTGGAGGATGTTCTCTGATTCTGCCATATAGGCAAGCTCTTCCATTTGTTCGAGGTTCATTTTTCTTTTTCTCCTGAGGTTTTTCCGAATAAGATGCCTGTAAGGACGTTCAATGCCCATGCCTGGAAAACGTTTATCTGAAGCAGCTGGAAGTTCTTGAAGACATAGTTCCAGAGCCACATGACAGGGAAGGCAAGGATCAGTCCGACTAATGCAGACAGAAGTATGATCAGAAACATTGTATAGCCAAGCTCGAAAATCCTTTTTAGCAAAGGCGTGTTGTCTAAAAACCCCATCTTTACCGGTAATTTATGCTAATTTATACATGTTATTGAAAATAAATTGGTTTATTCTGTTTTATCTGGCAACATTTTTTTTAAATTATTATTATCTATCTCATAAGCCCTGATAAATGAATCATCAATATGGGCAAATACTAATGCTTTTTCTTTATCCTTCTCTATTACATCGCTTACAAAGGTTATTGATTTTGCTTCAGGATCATCAATTAGAGGTTTGGGCGAGATCCATGGGATATCTCCTGTCTTAGGATTAAATAAGAATATGCCCCCACAAAATTTTCCATAAATCTTTTTATTCTTAACTGTCCTTGGAGGGGACCTTCCGTTTAAAATACCTACTAATAAATTTTTATGTGTGATAAATTTAGGGTTAAGGATCGGCCCAGGAGATAAACCGCCTTTTACCCAGGAATATTTCATCTTGCCAGGGTCTGCGACGGTCTTTATAGGTTTCCAGTCCTTACCCCCATCCTTGACCAATGCTGCATCAATTGAGGTATTTCCAAGGCCATAACCTTTTTCAACCAGATTTATCCTTCCAAAGACGTATCTCTTAGGGGATATTGTAAGCTCTTTAAACCCGGCAGACCAGATTCTGTTTTTTTTAACAGGAGAAAGCACTGGTTTAGTAGCGTTTAATGCCCATATACTTTTTCCCTCTGCATGGCCTAAAAAAATGCCAAAACCTTTTTGCTTTATCAGTCTGTAAGCAATAGTGAAATATAGATGGATTGTTTTTTTAGAATCGATGCATATTGTCGGATCTTCCAACCCTATAAACTCCATGTCCCTTTTATTTACTTCGTTTATGATCTTATTGATACCTCTTATCTTTAATTCTTTTTTACGCTTCCAATTCAGGCCGTCTTTGCTTTCCAGGATGAATAATTTACTCCTGTCTACAAAACCTTCTATACCAGGATTTCCTTTTCTTTTGATGATTTCTCTGGCAACCCCTTTAAAGCCTTTAGGATATCTTAAAACAGATAAAGACATGACAGGATGGTCTGTTTTGTATACCGGGGGAACATGCATAGAAATAATAGGGTTTAGTTTTTTTATCATATTATAGATGATGATAACGGGGTTATAAAAGTTTTTTTATTTTGTAGGGTATTCTGCTTAGGGCTGTCTGAACATCAAATTCTGGCGGCTAGAATTTCTTCTATTATGGGCTGTCTGTAACCAGACCAGTTCCTACAAAACATCTTATCTTTCTTATCCCGAACATGGAGTAGGACATCGCCCTATGATTTCCATCTTCAATATCAAATTGAGTTATTTTATACCCAAAACCAAGATTTTCTTTAGCCCATTCATTGGCATTGACCCTTCTGGTTCTGAGCCCTTTCTCTGTTAATATGATCGGAAAAAGCCTATAGATTATGTCTGCATGCTTTCTTATTGAAATTAATTTTGAAATTCTATTTTCCTTGAGGTTTGGCCTGCTTTTTTTAGGCCATTGGAACCTATGCGTCTTATGTATCAGATCATTGATCTTGGCTCCGGTTTCTAAAAGATTACCGCATGTTGTAAAATGGTCAATACCCCCAAATGCAGGCCAGACACCAATGTTTTTGGTGTCAATAATTCGGACTGTCCAACTGCATAGGTTTATTCTTTTCAGCCTTGTTTTATCTTTTATCTTACTGTCCAATTCCTTTTCAGAGTACCCCGATATTTCCCGGTATATCTCCCTGTATGCCCTTATAAAAAGGCTTCTGCTTATATCAAACCTTTTATCCAGACCCAGCTTATCCTTCATTTTATTTGCCATAACAAAGGACCTTTTTACAGCAATAGACGGGGGTTCTCTTTTGTTATAGATAATTCCTGAGTTTTCTATTCTCTCTACTAAATCCCTATAAAATTTCCTGATTTTATCACTAAAGCCATAAATCTTATTCTCCCCAGATATATTCCTGCCTATTGAGATATTGAATCTTTTTTTTAGCTCTTTTAGCTCACTTAGCTCTTCCTGTATGCCATAATTTTCTGCAACCCTTTTGAATGCATGGATATAATAATCCAGCAGGAACAATCTTTTTGTCTGGAGTTTTGAAAGCTGTACCTGAATCTCTTCTGAATATTTTAATATCTGTTCTAATATGATCAACAGGGAGATGATTTCCTCCTCTACCTGTCTTCTGCTTTTTTGTTGTAGGTTGACCAGTAAGAATATTATATATGGTTCCAGTTTTAATTCTTCACGAGACTTCATTTCCTGGAGTCTTGCATCAGGTTCGATGATCCTTTCTATTTTTCTTATGTTTACTACAGGCTTTAGAAGGCTAAATATGCTTTGATGATTCAGTTTTTTTTGATTTCTTATCGTTTTCTTAATATCTGAATCTATCTTATAGATAATCTCTTTTTCTTTTTGTAAAAATCTCCTGCTAAATAAGCTATCTGATCCTATCTCTTTTAAGACTATCTCCCTCAGGTCTTTCAGTTTTTGAAAATCCTGTTTTTGTTCTGTTCCTATTGTTTTTTCAATATCATCCAGGATTTTTTGAACAGCAGCGATATATTCTCTTATTTTTTTAGCTATGTGAAATCCTATTTTATTTCTTGTTCCTTCAAGAAACAGATTGAACTCTTTTTCTATCGATTCGAGTGACTGCTCTTCCTGGAATAAGTCTTCAGGATTGATTGTTAGTATATTCCCTGCCAATGTTGTCTTTATGAGAGCCATGCAGATTTGTACTACGTATAGTTAATATATAATTATTTCTGTTATACCCCTGTTTCCTTTTCTTAAGCAAAAAACATAAATACTAAGATGAAATACCTATCCTTATGAACAAGACAGAGCATAGGGTAAGGTATTCTGACACAGACCATTTTGGCGTGGTGTACTATGCAAGGTACCTTGACTGGTTCGAGGCAGGAAGGACAGAGATATTAAGGGAGAAAGGCGTTACTTACGCTGAGCTGGAGAAGAAGGGGTTTTTTGCTCCTGTTGTCGAGATAAAGGTCAACTATAAGAAGCCTGCAAGGTATGATGATGTTGTCGAGGTGGAGACAAGCGTCTCGCATGTTGGCAACTCAAGCATAAGGTTTGATTATAAGGTGTTTAACAAGAAGACAAAGGAGCTGTTGGCTGAGGCTTATACTGTCAATGTTTTTATCAATAAAGATATGGAGTCTGTGAGGATACCTGATGAGGTTAGGGATGTTTTGTGAATAAATTGGATAATAATGTTTTGAAGATAAAATAGACATCTTTTAGTAAGTTTTTTATATTTGGTATGAATATTATATCTTATATTGGGGTTATGCATTTAATGAAAAAATTATATTATTTAATTATACCTTTTCTATTGATTTTTATTATTGGATGTTCTACATGTAGAAAACCATATATTGAATTCAAAAAAGGAGATTGTTGTTTGGATTCTAATAGTAATGGTATATGTGATAATGATGAAAAACTTAACACCAAAGAAGTACCAGATATACAAGGGATGGTTGTAAAAGAAATTGAAAAAGAAAATTGCCCCCATGAGTGTTGTAATGGTATTAACTTTAAAATTAAATTTTGTAATGATGAAGATGAATGTATAAACCATAAGTGTATTTTGATTGATACAGATAAAGACGGCTTAGGAGATAGTGAAGAAATAAGATTAGGGACTAATCCAAACTTAGAAGATACTGATGGGGATTCCTTAAATGATGCTGTTGAATTAAATATTAGAAAAACATCACCCCTAAATCCAAATACAGATAATGATAGATATGATGATTATGAAGATCAGAATCCTTTAATGATAAACTCAGCTAATATAAATATTAATGTAGAGAAAGTTGAAGATGAAGAAGATGTTGATTTTCTTGAGTTTATTACTTCAGATTCTGCCACAAAAGGAGTTACTGAAGCATCTGCAGTTGGAGGTACTATTGGAAGTATATTCCCTGGTATAGGAACAGCCACTGGTGCATCTGCTGGAGGAGGTATTATTTATTTTAAGAATCTTATTGATTATTTTAAACCTAGTGATATAAGGACATTAAAGTTTACTATTTCAAATAATGGTGATGATTATACTTCTTTTTTAAACTTCAAATTATATGTTAAAATAGCATATTCCAAAGATAATGAAATAATTTCTCAAAAAGATGTATTGATTGATGGTTTTAGTTTAGGGAAAATTGAAGTAAAAGAGATAACCGAAAAAGTAACTTCTTTTTCAATAAAAAAATTAGAAAACCATATTAGTTCAATATTTCCTGAGCCAAATGAATGTGAGGGAATTATATTTTCATCTTGTAAAGTATCTTATAATTATTTTATTGATAATATTGATTTTGAAAGATTTAATTAAAAAAAGCCAAAATAACAAAATCTACTAAGTGGGATTATCTGGACCTATAATTATCAAAAATAGATCTCTTACCAATATCTACCAATATCTACCAAATTGGTAGAAAGATTTATATACTACCAATTTATCTCTAATTGGTAGAATAATGAAGATACCTGAAAAACCGCCTAAAGTCAGGGATATATTGAAAAATTATGAAACTAATATCTTTAAGATAGTTAGAGATTCGTCTGTTAGGGAATTTATAAATAAATGCAATGCAGATTATGTTCCTTGGGATAAGCTAAGATATAAAAATATACCACATGATGTTAAGCCCGAATATATCTGGGTATTCTTAAAGTTTTTTAGGGATGGCCAGTCTAAGCCTTTTCATTTTAACGGCTGGAATTTTAGGTTTATGCTAACAGATGAATCTCAAAGAAGATTACATCTATTAGATAAAGGTGCTGCAGGAAATCTTGAGACTGGATTGGAGTCTATGAATACTTCTGGACGTGAAAGGTACATAATTAGCTCTTTGATGGAAGAAGCTATAGCTTCCAGCCAGCTTGAAGGGGCAGCTACAACCAGGAAAATTGCCAAGGAACTTCTGAGAAAGAAAAAGAAGCCCAGAAACTATTCTGAACAGATGATTGTCAATGGATTCAAAACAATCCAAAAAACAGTGAAGATGAAGGATAAGAAGATGACACCTCAGCTAATAATAGAACTCCAAAAAGAAATTACAAAGGATACTCTTAAAGATAAAAATTATTCAGGTAAACTTAGAGATAATGATGAAATTGTTGTAGGGGATCCCCTTGAAGCAGAAAAAATATACCACCAGCCTCCAGCTTATCAGGATATACCAAAATTAATTGAAGAATTTTGCGAATTTGCAAATGATGATAACCATGCCTTTATTCATCCAATAATCAAGGGAATATTATTGCATTTTTTAATTGGTTACATACACCCGTTTAATGATGGTAATGGCAGAACAGCACGAACTATTTTTTATTGGTATGTATTATCCAGGGGGTATTGGTTATTTGAGTTTATGGCAGTATCCCGGATTATATTAAGATCAAAAAAGAAATATGGCTTGGCTTATCTTTATACTGAAACTGATGATAATGATTTGACCTATTTTATTAATTACAACCTTGGAGCAATTGAAGAGTCTTTGCATGACATGGAAGAGCATATTGCTAAGAAGCAAAAGGAACAAGCTGAAGCAATGAATCTTATTAAGGATATAAAAAATATCAATCTGAGACAAGCAGAAATACTAAAAGAATTTATCAAAGAACCAGAAAAAGGTTTCACTATTGGAGAAATTGTGGTATCTTATAATGTTGCTTATGATACTGCCAGAAATGATTTATTGCATTTAGAGAGATTAAGGTATATAGAAAAGTTGATGGATCAGAAAAAATTTGTTTTTAGGTTAATCCGGAAGAATCTTGTTCCTTGATTTATATAAATTAAGAATCTTATTATAGTCCTGCCTCTGGAACTGTCTCTAGGAGAACATCCCCCTCGACAATCCTTATCTTTTTTCCTTTCTTGTCTTTTAGGATCAGAAAACAATCACTGTCAACATCATGGGCTGTGCCTGAGTATTCCTTATCAATCGTCTTTACCTTTATCTCAGAGCCTAAGAAGGAATCCTTTTTCCAGTCTTCTATTATTTTTGAGTAATTCCTTGCTTTCAGCTCTTCCAGATAATGTTCGAAATGCTTTAGCAGGCTTTTTATTATTCGCTTATTATCTACCTCTTTTCCTCTTATCTCATCTAATGAAACAGCTTTTTTCTCTAATGATCTGGGAATTTTGTTATTCGTATTAACTCCAATGCCTACTACTGCCTTCTTACTTACCTCTGTCAATATCCCGCACAGCTTTTTCTTTCCGAAGATGATATCATTGGGCCATTTTATCCTTGTCTTTATCCTACAAACATCTCTTACTGCCCTGCATACAGAGATGGCTGCTATAAAAGTTAAGTAATTGGCATTATCCTTCCCCAGAACAATAGACAGATAAATTCCTCCTTTCCCGGAACTCCAGCTCCTTTCAAACCTGCCTTTTCCTTCTGACTGCTCCCTGGCTATGATTACAGAATTAATGCCAAACTCCTTGGCTTTATCGGTCGTTGAACTTAATCTTTCAAAATAATAAGTCTTAAACATTTTCCTCAGAGCGCATCTGCTCCTGCCTTGCTGCCATGGCCCATGCCATCGGCTTTTTTCCTGCCCTGCCCTTTTCCATGTATTTTGAAACAGCCGTAGTCACTATCAGCAGCTTCTCTGTCTTTGTCAGATTCTGCTTCTTTGACTTCATCTTTTTCAGCTTTTCCATTATCCTGTTCTTCTCTATAAAGCCGGTGGTTATGTCGCCCTTGATAAAGCCGTCGCATTTAAGGGCAAGCTGGTGGAACGGGATAGTTGTCTGCACGCCTTTTATCATGAACTCGTCCAATGCGCGCCTCATCCTTGCAATAGCCTCATTCCTGTTCGAGCCTGTGCACATGAGCTTGGCTATAAGGGAGTCATAATGCGGGCTTACTACATGGCCAGTATGGCAGGAGCTGCAGACCCTTATCCCCGGGCCGCCGGGAGGAAGGTAATTGATTATGGTGCCAGTCTGGGGGGAAAAATCCTCTGAAGGGCATTCTGCGTTTATCCTGCACTCTATCGCAGAGCCGTGGATCTTGATGTCATCCTGGCTGTAGGCAAGCTTTGCGCCTGCTGCTATCTTTATCTGCTCCTTGATAAGGTCAACCCTTGTTATCATCTCAGTAATGCCGTGCTCTACCTGGATCCTGGTGTTCATCTCCATGAAGTAAAAGCTCCTTTTCCTGTCCAGGAGAAACTCAACAGTGCCGGCACCTTCATATTTGACTGATTTTACTATCTTGACAGCAGCCTTGCCTATCTCATCCCTTAGCTTATTGTTAAGGGCAGGGGAAGGGGCTTCCTCGATAAGCTTCTGGTGCCTTCTCTGGATGCTGCAGTCCCTTTCTCCAAGATGAATAGCATTGCCGTAATTGTCGGCAAGTATCTGGAATTCTATATGCTTCGGTTCTTCTATGTACTTTTCCATGTATAATGAGCTGTTTCCAAACGAGGCCTCTGCCTCCATGCTGGCGCTTTTAAACGCTGCAGGGATGTCCTTTTCGCTCTTGACAATCCTCATGCCTTTACCTCCGCCGCCGGATACTGCCTTGAGGATCACCGGATACCCTATTATTTCAGCTGACCTTGCAGCCTCTTTCTCATCCTTGAGGGACTGCGTGCCGTAGATAACAGGAATCCTAAGCTTTTTTATTATCTTTTTTGCAGTGTCCTTATTGCCCATGAGGCTTATGGATCTTGAGGAAGGGCCTATGAACTTGATCTTATTTTTCTCGCAGAGACTTGCAAAATCTGTGTTCTCAGAAAGAAAGCCGTAGCCGGGATGTATCGCGTCAGCCTTAATCTTCTTTGCTATGTCTACTATCTTCTTATAATCAAGGTATGCGGCAGAGCTGTTCCCGATGCAGTATTTTTTGTCTGCAAATTTTACTGCCAGCGTATTCTTTTCCTGTTTGGAGTAGACCACAACTGTTTCTATTCCTAACTCCCTGCATGCCCTCAGGATCCTTAGCGCTATCTCACCCCGGTTGGCTATGAGGATTTTCCTGAAAAGCTTTTTTTCGCTTACCTTCGTGTATTCCCTTTCCTCCTCTATATCAGTCAGGCCCTTTGCCAGCATGTCAAGGAAGGATTTTGAGGATTTGTCCTTGATTATCTTGTTGACCTGGTTTTCAGTGAGGTTGGGGAGCTTTCTTGCAAGGTTTTTTGTTATCAGATCGCCGAAACCGTTTATGTCAGGATCATGCATAAGCTTCTCGTCTTTCTCCAGCGTTATGAGCTGGGCCTTTATGACCTTCTCTATCTCATTATAGAGGTAAGGGACCTTGTCATGGGTTTTTCTTACTACCTTCATGAAAAGGTCGTAGCTTTTTTCAACAGGCGTAAGCAGCCTGTTTATGGTCTCTGCTATCCTTTTCTTTCTGTCTTCCATATTACCCTTATAGTTGGTTTTTTATTTAAAAATCTTTGGGATAATTTTTAACGGCAATTTTGGGCTGTGTTGAAAATATCGTAATTCTTCAAATTTTTAGACTTCATCCAAAAATTCATGCTTCGCATGGATGGCATCAGATTCGCCTTTGAATTCTTATATTATTAACTGACATTCCCCGTAAGGGTGGCTAAACGCCAAAATTTTGTTACACAAAATTTAATTGACCCCCCTTGTCAGTGTACTGCTAATCCAAAATAAAGGCTCATAAATGGATGCCATCACATTTTTGGATGAAGCCAAATTTTTAGTAACATTTTTAAAGCATTTTAGCCTTCTCAGGACAGAACATAAATAAACTATTACGGGGTGTTGCATATGAAAACTATAGATGAGCTGAAGAATGAGAAGGGAGAGATAGACAGCAATGCTATCAAGCAGATAATTCCCTATGAGATACCTTTTCTTATGATCGACAGGATTGTAAGCCTGGACAAGAGCAAGACGGTCGCAATCAAGAATACATCCGCAAATGAGGACTTTTTTAAGGGGCATTTTGCGGGATTCCCTATAATGCCAGGCGCTTTGATAATAGAGGGCATGGGGCAGGCTGCTACGCTTTTATTGAGGTATAACCTTGAGAACCACTGGGAAAAGGAGGTATTGGCATATAAGATAAAAGATGCCAAGTTTTCAGCTCCTACGTTCCCTGGCGACCAGTTGAGGTATGAGATTACCATGCTGGGCAAGGATGAGAGAGGGGCTCTGATGTCAGGCAAGGCTTTTGTTGGTGACAAGACAGTGGCAGAGGCTACCATGATGCTGGCGATGGTGGACAGAAGGGAGTTCAGGTCAAAGGCTTCTCCTGTATATAAGTGAGTTCTCATGAAAAAGCATCTGCGGAGGGGCAGGGAGGCTGTTACCTGCCATATCCGGAAAAAAGTATGATTGAGGTCTTGAAATGCACTTAGAAAAACTGCGGTTTTTCTTGCGCATTTAAGGCCAAGGAGGTTTTAAAATGAAGGGAAAAAATGCTTTGATAACAGGCGCGGCAAGAGGCCTGGGCAGGGAGATGGCCTTAACGCTTGCAAGAGAAGGATGCAACATAATAATCAATGATATAGAGGCGATGAAGGAAGAGGCGCTCAAGACAGCTGAAGAGGTTAAGAAGCTGGGCGTCAATTCAGAGTTTATTCCGGCAGATGTCTCTGATTTTGAGAGCTGCAGGAAGATGGCAGAGGCTGTCAAGGAAAAGTTCGGGAATGTAGATATCCTGGTCAATAATGCAGGGATAACAAAGGACAGGACATTGAAGAACATGGTTCCTGAGGAATGGTATCCGGTAATAAACGTCAACCTTAACAGCATGTTCAATGTCACGAGGAATGTCCTTGAGATGATACCTGACGGCGGAAGGATAGTCAATATAAGCTCTGTAGCAGGCATATCCGGAAATTTCGGGCAGACGAATTATGCTGCAACAAAGGCAGGGGTCATAGGCTTTACAAAAAGCCTTGCAAAAGAGGTAGGAAAAAGGAAAATAACCGTCAATGCTGTTGCGCCCGGATTTATAAAGTCGGCAATGACTGACAAGGTGCCTATGGAGCTTTTAGCACAGATACTGGAGCTTATACCTTTAAAGGAGATGGGGCAGCCTACTGATGTGGCTAATGCTATTAAATTCTTGGCCTCTGAGGACGCAAAGTATATCTCAGGGATGGTCTTAAAGGTTGACGGAGGAATAAGCTTTTAGAGAACTAGAAAAAAAGACAGCTATTATATCTATAGCTTCCTATTTTTATCCAGACTGAAAAGCCATTAACTTGAAATTCCCATAA
>JAHWHQ010000037.1 GCA_019323195.1 Candidatus Woesearchaeota archaeon
AAATCTTTATTATAGAAATCTTATATTTTTTGAACAGGGTATTATTGTCTTTGAGTCAATAACATCATGTTTCTGGAGAAACATCACTTTGTCTTACGACCGCAACATAACTCATGAACCACTATCGTATCTTTTTAAAGGAAATAACATTACTTCCTCCTTTATCTGGATAGTATCTTTGCGCTTTACTGCCTTGGTTGTGTTTAAGTCTTCCTTCTAAATAACGCTCTTCATTAACATCCTTAATACAAGCAACGAGACAGGAAATTTCTGGTAAGTACTCCATCTGACATACCTGCGCAATTATTTCACCATCTCTTACATTCTCAGCAGCATACTCTGGATTCATAGTATGTATCTCTATTATATCATTTTTGATTCTTTTATTCCTAAAATGATCCATTATTACCTCTAATCTATCACCCTGACCATATCCTGCACTGACAAAAGGCATTCTTGCTACAGTAAGATCCTTATTATATTTATTTGTTCTAATAGGAAATGATCTAGAGTATACTCTTTTTCCCTTCAGACCAAGATTCTTTGGGTTAACAAACACAATGTCTCCTTTTTTTTCTAGCCTTAGGATATTATATCTTCTATTAGGACTCAAATCGATAAAACCTCGATTGATAAGCTCATTACATGCGTTACTGGTATTTCCTTCAAAAATTTCATAAAAAGCAGAAGGGGTTAGGCTAATACCGAACAGTAACTTTCCTCTTCGTTTTGTAGCGAAAGCTACATTTGATACATAATGGACATGACTCTCTATACCTTCATTACTGAATTCTTCCTCCCTAGCAGATATTTGAGTACCTGTATTATGGGTGCTTGGAATAAACAAACCATATGTGTCAGCTAATGGTCCTTTCCTGCTTTCATATTGTGGTTCTTGTTTTTGTCTATGTTCAGCCATTTTATATGCCTATTAGGATTACATATCAGGAAGGAGATAGAAACCATTTATAAATTTTTCT
Organism: Candidatus Woesearchaeota archaeon; assembly: GCA_019323195.1. Taxonomy (GTDB): domain Archaea; phylum Nanobdellota; class Nanobdellia; order Woesearchaeales; family JACPBV01; genus JAHWHQ01. The sequence goes on from JAHWHQ010000037.1 coordinate 981, forward strand.
ATTTTCCTTACTTATAAGTAGTAATTTAATCCCTTGAAAAATTGAGCATCTGGAGAGTGTGTTATTTACACATCCCCTTAATAGGGCATCCCTCGCACACAGGCTTTTTCCTGCAGTTGTTTTTCCCTAATTCAACCATCAGGGCATGGTATTCATTAAAGATTTTTGTGTCTTTAGGGAGATTTTTCATGAATCTCTGCTGCCATCTGTCGTAATCATCTTCTTTATAGCCTAGCCTTTCAAATATCCTTTTTGTGTAGGCGTCTATCACGAAGAACGGTTTGTTGTATGCGTAGAGAAGGATAGAATCTGCTGTCTCATGGCCTATTCCTTTTACGTTTAAGAGCTGCTCCCTGGTAGGGTCCTTGTTCTTTTCAAGAAATTCCGCAATTATCTTCAACCGCTCTGCTTTCTGGTTGTAGTAGCCTGCAGGCCTTACTAATTGCGCCAGCTTTTCTTTTTTTATGTTTTTTATCTTGGCTATGCTGATAGGGCTGCCTTTAAGGGTGATGCCTGGTTCTGTATCATGGAAGTTTGTTTTTGGAATTTTGGCAGTTTTTTTATTATTCCCAGCTATCTCTCCTGCCCTTATTTCAGATTCTATTAGAATCTCCTTTTCCTTTTCGTTCAATGTTCTTCCAAGCTTCAGCTGCTGCAAGGCGCGGGTGACATTAGGGTACCAGTTGGTGTTCTGGGTGAGGATAACTCCGCAGACAATCTCAAAGCGCTCATCATCTGTTTCTGGCGCTCTTCCGGTATGCCTACAGACAAGGTTGTCATCCAATAAAGGCCACCATCCCTGTCTGCTGAAGCTTTTTAGGAGGGTGTTGTAAACCTGCTGTATGGTGTTCATTTTTTAATGACTCTTTAATCTTGTGTTGGAGCCTCTTCTTTTTTGCCTGTTTCAGTCAGCATCTCTACATGGGGACAATTTGTCCCTAGATAGCCTCCGAGTTCAGAATCTCTTTTACACACATTGTTTCTTAATCTGTCAGGAAAATACCTTTGATAGGTGGTTCTTAACAATACAAACTATGGATTAAATATAAATTTTTCCTAAGAGAGAAGAAATCTTATGGATAGTATTGCTTATCCCATAAGGGCATCTGATTACATAAATACTATAAAGGTGCAATCTTCCTCTTTCTGCTTATCTGTCAGCATCACTTATCACCCATATGATAGATTCTCCTTAGGTTTAAAAATGCTTCTGCTCCCTTGAGGATTATATGTTTTCTGAGGAGTTCGTTGCCGACATTGAGCTTTGACGGGTTGTACCACATCTCAAGAAGCCCCTTTTCAGTTGTGATGCTGATATCTGCGTTTGATAACAGGACCTTATCTTTTACATCTCTTTCAAAATAAGCGTAATTAAACTGCTCGGGTATTACAAAGAGCAGATCGATGTCTGAACCCTTTTTTGCCTTTTTTTCAGCATATGAGCCGAATAATATGCAGATGTATTGGTTGTATCTTACCTTGGATAAGTCCTCTTCAAGGACATTAATGACCTTATATTTTTCTTTTATCTCTTCTTTTCTTCTGTTCTCAACAGTGATGTAATCATCACAGGCGGATTTGAGGTTAAGCCCTATTAATGAGCTTTTTCCTTTTTTTTCTTTTAGGATAAGGCCTTTCCTGGATAACAGTTTTACTGACCGATGGGCCTGGGGGTATGGCATCCCTAGATCAAGGGACATCTCACGTATGGTCCATGTTCTTGTAAGGTCATCAAACAGCCTTCCTAAAATCCTTGATTCTGTTCCTGATAACATATATAACACCAATGGTATAATATTATATCTTTTGTGTTATATATAAATGTTTTGGTTGTGTGTGGGTTTTTATGGGCGGGGTGGTGGTTTGTTATAAGGGGGTTTGTTTAACATCGGAATTAATCGACGTTCAGTTTTCCCTCGAGAATTTTTCCCCATATGGCTGGAAAAATTCTCAGAGCTGGAAAACTGAATGTAGGAGAAGAAATTTTGGGAGGAGCCCTTTAGAGGGGGCACCAAAATTTCTGAACCGATTAATTCCCTGTTAGACGAGTCATCCCCTACGACCGAGCATAGCTCTAAGAAGAGTTCCGCTTCAGTAGCAGGTTCTTTATAGTTTTACATATAAGACAGAAGAAATATGCGAGGGTAGTGGGGGTGACCTGCGCAAGCAGAGTGAATCTGGAGTCCGTCTTTCACAGAGTGCAACGATACATTTATGGAAAAGAATTAAGGGGCGGAATTTTTTCGTAGAGTTGTTTTGCATTTATCACAATACTTATTGCTTCTTAACTCGTACTGTAGAGTGTCATATAAGCTAATATTATTTTTAGACCTTATTTCATGGATAGGTGTCATGGGACAATATTTCATTTTATTTACTCGCGATATATCATGATCAAGTCTATGTAAATGACCCAACTCATGTAATGTAATTATCTCTAATGACCTTATGGGATCTAATCCTAGCCTCTTAATTACAGCATTCGATACAATTGAAACATGGTCTTCAGGATATGCACTTCCGTTTTGTAAATATCCAAGAAAAGATAAAACAAAATGATCTGTCAAAGCAATAATATCTCCATGATAATTCTGTCTTAAATATTTGAATATCCCATCATTTCTAAGTGTATCAAATCCGTAATGTATGGTATTACTAGGAAAATGTGAATTAAAATCTATTTTCTCTTCGGTAGTCATCTCCATAAAAAAAGAAGGCTTATTTTTTATTGATATATTTACATTAGGTTCTATATTTATGGAGGAATACTTTAGGGGAAAGTCTGTTTTAATGGCTTCAGCTAGAGAATAAATCTTTTCATTCTCCAGAGAAATATTTACTGGAACAATAGTCAAGTGAGTATTCATAATTAGTATTAGAATACATGAATAATATATAAATATTTGCATTTTGTAGTTACTATAGAGTGATTATATGCTTATGATTCCGCCCCTTTCTCGTTTTTAGGACTCCAGATTTATTGAGATGAACATCCGTTAAACGAACCCCCACCTTCCCTCTCTTCCTAACCATCAACCCACCACCTCCCAGCATCTTCTCAGGTTCACCCTCCAGACTCACTTCTGTATCCTGCCCTTTACTGCTGCTGTGGACTATCCAAAAAAGCAAAACAGATACAAAGCCTTTTTAAATCATGTATCATTCCCTGTTGGATATGAGAGCTTCAGGCAGGAACAAGCCGGGTGAACAAGGCAACTACGGATTCGAAAAGACCGTATTTCCAGAATACATCATAAGAACATGGGATGAAAATATAGCAATCAAAGGCCTGGCCACTGATGAAATACTCCCTGCCTTCATACCTGATGTTACCTGCCATCTATTAAACAACAGGCATTACATAGTAGAAAACTACTTCACGCAAACACGAATCAACCTTAATTCTGTCAATGAAAATAAAGCATGCATACCGAACGTATACTCAATCATGGATGGTGGCACTGACGATAGAATAACCCTTGTGAAAAAAATAACAGATCCTATAACAGCACAAAGAATAGTTAATCTCATCTGTAAATCCTTCAGAGAACAAAATGAAATAGAGCTCAAATCACAATATGCAATGGAAAAAGATCTGCTGGTAGAAGGGCAGTATGCTACAGAAAAGCCGTTTTTACTTGTTTTTAACCAGCTTGAAAACAGGTATATACCGCATTTATTCAAAACAGGAAGCCTTGACGGGTTTGAATTCACCCATATGGCAATAGACCCAAGAAACCTGGAGGTTATAGCTAGGGAGAAAATAGGTTCGAGCTTTACTCCTTCACAAGAATATGATCTTTCATCCGAGCTAGGTAAGGCTCCTGCAATGAATGAATCATTCTACCTTCTTGCAGCACAAGGCTTAGAAAAAGCAAATCAAACACAAGGGGCAGAATACTTCAGCCTGTATGAACCTACACTTTTACGTAAAAATGATGAATTAAGAGGCAATGCTGGATTAACGTTATTTAAAACAAGGAATAAGGCATAATTACTGGAAAAAAACAAGGCTTTAGCTTAATATTCAAAATCAAATTTAGGCTTAAACTGCATATTCTCAATATCAGATTCGGAAACTCCCAGTTTCTGTTCCAGGAACTCCAGTGCTCCTGCCTTATCTTCTATGTGGCAGTCCAGGCCAGTCCTTCTACCTAATTTACCATCTTTTCTTTTTGGGTAGAAATCTACGATTGAATCTACTGTTGCATAGCCCTTACATAGTTTTACTCTAGCAGTACCAAGCATATCACTACCATCAACAATCCTTGACTTAAGATATACATCTTCAATATACTTAGGGCTGAGACTATGTCCTTCTGGTATCTTCTCATATAATCCCTGGATAAATTCCTTCCATGGTCTTTTAACAGTTACTTGATACATCTTCTTCCTCTATCTGTTGGGTGTTTTATATACAATTTAAACCTTTTTATTTGGCAGAAACAATACCCTACCACAAAAAAAGACAAATATTAAAAACAAGCCCTTCTTCCTTACTGTATCAGGATGAAAAAGGAGAACTTTACCCGGAATATTGTCCTTACTGTAATACTTCTGGTTATCCTTATCGCTGCATCCAACCTTGCGGTCTACTTCAGGCTTAAACAGGACTATACGCTTAAGCTGGATGCTCTCAGCAGGGATGTGGATGAGAAGGATATTGAGCTTTCTAACAGGATAAGCGAGGAGAGCGAGTACAGCGCAGCTCAAAGAGAGTCCCTTGAGGATAAGACCATGCAGAATTTTGTCAAGCTCCAGGATTACCTTAGCACAGAAACATCACGGCTTAAATTAGACCTTGAAACCGTTAAGCAGACTACAGCATCAGACATCCAGGACATATCAACAAAGGTCGGCGGGTTGGAGGAAAGAAGCGATGAGCTTGAGGAAAAAAGCGATGAGCTTAGCCAGAAGCTGTCAGAGATAAATGTTGAAAGCTCAGACTTCTCAGACATTGTAGAGGATGTTGTCAAGGCAGTTGTCAGCGTCAAGACGAACAAAGGCCAGGGCAGCGGCGTTTTCTTTGACAAAGACGGGTATATCATAACAAACAAGCATGTTATTGAGGGAGCGTCCAGCATAAGGGTGTATGACTATAATTCAAAAGGGTATGATGCTGTGCTGCTGGGGACTGCCAGTAATGTCGACCTTGCAGTATTGAAGATAGACGCAGAGGTCAATTACCTTGAATTTGCAGACATGTCAGATGTAAAGGTCGGGCAGAGGGTTATAGCAGTAGGCAACCCTCTTGGGTTGAGCTTTAGCGTGACAGAAGGCATAATAAGCGGCCTTAACAGGGTAACTGACGATACCGGCCTTGGATATATACAGACAGACGTTCCAATAAACAGCGGCAATTCCGGCGGCCCGTTGGTAAACTCAGCCAAGGAGATAGTGGGCATAAACACCTTTAAGATAAGCGATACAGAAGGCCTTGGCTTTGCAATACCTGCCAATGTTGCAGAGAATATCGCACAGCAGGCGCTGGACCAATATGGATGAATAGCCTGTTTTTACATACCTTTTTCTTTAAAATAGTATAAAAACCGAAAAATTTATAAAGAACGCATTACTATTCAATTACTATGGTAATGGAAACACTGCAGATTAGGCTTACAAGAGGCCTTATAGAAGAGATTTCAAAGCTGGTAGATAAAGGTATCTATGGCTCTTCCTCAGAGGCTGTAAGGGATGCTGTCAGAAGGTTAGTCCTGGGAAAAGAGGAAAAGATAGTAGTTCCGGAGGCCAAAGCTACGCAGGAAAAGATAGAAAAGGAGATCAAAAAACAGCTTCAGGGAGCAAGAGGAACAAGGGATATACTTCCTGAAAACCAGATAATAAAAGAAAGGATAATATCTGTTTTGAAAGAAACATTTGAGCTGTTCGGCTATTCGCCTTTAGAGACACCTGTGATAGAGAGGTTTGATGTATTGTCCTCAAAATATGCAGGCGGTGACGAGATCCTTAAAGAGACATTTAGGCTAAAAGATCAAGGCGGGAGAGACCTCGGCCTTAGGTACGATCTTACAGTGCCTTTGGCAAGGGTTGTTGGCATGAACCCTCAGCTAAAGATGCCCTTCAAGAGATACCAGATTGGAGAGGTTTTCAGGGACGGTCCTGTAAGCTTAGGAAGGTACAGGCAGTTCATACAATGCGATGCTGATATTATAGGCTGCAAGGACATGACAGCAGATGCAGAATGCATAAACATCGTCTCTTCAGCCTTTAAGAGATTAGGCTTTAACATAGAGATAAGGATCAATAACAGGAAGGTGCTTAACAGCATCCTTGAGAAAGCAGGAATCAAGGAAAGCAAAAGGGACAGCACGATCCTTTCAATAGACAAATTAGAGAAGTTTGGCCAGGATGCTGTTGTAAAAGAATTAAAAGATAATGGCATCCCAGACACAAAAATTGATGATATACTTGGGATAATAACAATCCAGGGAAAAAACCAGGAAAAGCTAGAAAAGCTAAAAAAGCTTATCGCGGGCAATGAGGGATTGAAAGAGGTTGAGGAATTAATTGAATACCTAAAAATTCTTGATGTTGATGCTGTCTTTGACGTTTCTTTAGCAAGAGGGCTTTCCTATTACACCGGCACGATATTTGAAACCTTCATCCAGAACAGCAGGATAAAGTCTGCTGTATGCTCAGGAGGAAGATGGGATAAGATGATAGGGGATTTCCTTGGAAGAGGGGATTATCCTGCAGTAGGGATAAGCTTCGGGCTGGAGAGGATATTTGATGCATACATAGAAAAAAATCCTGTCAGGAATAAGACAGTTGCGCAGCTATTTATCATCCCTATAGGAACATTAGAGCAGAGCCTTAAGACAGCAAAGATGTTGAGGGAAAAAGGGATAAAGGTGGATATAGACCTTACAGGAAGAGGGCCTTCAAAGAACCTCAACTATGCAAATTCCCTGGGCATACCTTATGTGATCTTCATAGGCGATAATGAGCTAAAGCAGAACAAGGTTAAGCTCAAGAATATGGAGACCGGGCAAGAAGGGCTTGTCAATGCTGAGGATGTTCCTGGTGTTCTTAATAAGAAGAGATTGAGCAGGTTTCTTGAATAGGGCTGGTTATTTGTTTTTATGAATCACAGCCCGTTCTTAACCTCCTTGTAAGCCTGCCTGAAGCTCTTTCCTTTCTTGACCAATTCATAAACCTTCTCAGTAGCATATAATTCCTTTGTCATCGCTTTCTTGCAGTTCTCCTTATCCACCTCCAGCTTACTTACTACAAGACCCATAACCTCTAAGCATTCCTTTGTCGTTTCAATCCCTTTTATCAAGGACTCTTTAGTCAGCTGCAGGTCACGGTTATAGCCGGAAATCAGATTGCTGATCAGGCTCTTCAGCTGGAATTCATAGCCCAGAACTATAGAGTACCTGCCCCTTACAAGCTCTAGGACGTCAGGGTTTTTCTTCTGCGGCATTATAGAGCTGCCTGTGGTGAACTCCTCCGGGATATGGAAAAAGCCGAACTCTTGCATTGAAAACAGGATAATGTCAGAAGCCAGCTTGTTCAACGTATACATTATATTGACCAATGCATTAAGGATGACAGCTTCATGCTTTCCCCTTGAGTTCTGCACACAGATGGGGTTCTTGTAGTTTTCCTTGAACCCAAGCTCGTCTTTTGTAACGTCCTTGTCAACCTTTAAAGGTATGCCATAGCCAGCTCCTGTCCCAAGAGGGTTCTTATCGATTATCTGTAATGCATTATCCAATAACATCAGGTCATCTTCAAGGCTTTCCATGAAGCATCCAGCCCATAATTTAACTGAAGAAGGCATTGCCTTCTGCATATGTGTATAGCCAGGCATAATAATATCTTTTTTAGAAAGATTTTTTAATGAGCCAATAAGCTTTACAGCCAGCTCCTTTATCTCTTTGAGCTCTTCCTTTTCATAGAGCTTCATGGCAGCAACAACCTGGTCATTCCGGCTCCTGCATGTGTGTATCTTTTTTCCTAAGTCATTTAATTTCTTAGTAAGGTAATTTTCGATAGCTGTATGGCAGTCCTCATCCTCTGCCTTAACAGCAAATTTCCCTTTCTCATCCAGCCCTATTATGTTTGTAAGCTCTTTCTTGAGCTTGTTAAGCTCATTCTCATTCAATATCCCTATCTTCTTGAGCATCTTTGCATGGGCGATGCTGGCAATGCAGTCATACTTCAATAGTTTCTTGTCTAACAGATAGTCGTTCCCTCCTGTAAACAGCTCGATCTTCTTATCCAGCTTCTTTGTTTGCCATAATTTTGCCATAACCATCTTTAACAGGCACTTATTTATAAAGTTATTGACCAGAAAGGAACAAATTAGACAAAAGTGTTTAATTTGGGACTTTGTATGTCTGATTTATGTATGGGTTTTAGGGTTAGATAAAATATATTATTCCTATTCCATGGAAATAATTGAATATCTTAAAGAAAACGCATTACCCTGCATCATCCCCTGATAATACCCAATACCTCATCCCTCTTCTCTTCCATCAGTTTCTTTGATTTAGCCTCGAGATTAAGCCTTAACAGTGGCTCTGTGTTAGAGGGCCTTACATTAAACCACCAGTCCCTGAAGTCTATCCTCACGCCGTCAAGCCAGGATATCTTGCCTTCCTTATACCTCTTAGCAAGCTCCTTCATCTTTCCTTCCTTGTCTTCAACCTCTGAGTTTATCTCTCCTGAAGCAAAGTATTTCCTTAATGGCCTGACAAGCTCGCTTAGCCTCTTTCCCTTGTCAGATATTATCTGGATGAGCTTCAAGGCAGCTATAATCGCTGAATCAGTATAGAAATTATCCTTAAAATAAAAATGACCTGAGAGTTCGCCTGCAAAGATGGCATCTTCTTTTCTCATCTGCTCCTTTATGAATGCATGGCCTACCCTGCTCATGGCAGGTTTCCCATCATTTTCCTTTATCACCTCTTCCACGATCCAGGAGCTTCTTAGGTCGTAAAGGACCTTTGCGCCTTTGCTTTTCTTTAAGAGCTCTTCAGCAAGCAGGCAGGTGATGAAATCAGCAGGGATAGTCTCTCCATTCTCGTCGATAAAAAATGCCCTGTCAGCATCGCCGTCAAGCGCAATACCGAAATCCGCCTTTTCCTCTTTAACCTTTCTCTTTATGTCAGCAAGGTTTTCCTCTTTAAGCGGGTTTGCCTCATGGTTCGGGAAGCTTCCGTCAGGCTTGAAAAACATCCTGACAGCCTTTAAAGGAAGGTCGCCTAAGACGAGCTCCATGTCGCTGCCGCCCATGCCGTTGCCTGCATCAATGACAACCTTTAAAGGCCTGATCTTCTTAACATCGATCGTGCCCAGGATGTGTGCCTTATATGCAGCTGTGATATCCTTCTTAATGACATCCCCTTTCTTCTTAGAATCCTGGAAATTGCCCTTCATGGTAAGCTTCTCAATATCCTTTATCCCTGTGTCGCCTGAGATAGGTATTGCTTTTTCCCTTGTAAACTTAAACCCGTTATATTTTCCCGGATTGTGGGAGGCTGTGACCATTATCGACGCCGGAGCCTTTAAGAACCAGCACGAGAAATAGCTCCTTGGGGTGGAGCAAAGGCCTTCAATCTCGATAACATCAGCACCCTGGTCACTAATGCCCCTGATCAGCTCCTTTTTCAGGGAATCTGAGCTTTCTCTCATATCCTGCGAAACAACAACCTTATCAACCTTAAGAAAATCAACAAAAGCCCTTCCTACCTTATAGGCCAGCTCCTCATCAAGTTCAGAAGGATAAACACCCCTTACGTCATAGGCCTTGAAGATTGACATGATAAAGGCTGAATGATAGAATTTATTTAAACTTTATGATTTGAGCGGAGTGAGAATCATAAAAATTTGAAAATTCATTTTCAAAGCTTTATGATTTGAGCGAAGCGAAAATTATAACATTTGAAATCAAAACCTTTTTAAATGCAGCATAAACCCTTAGGGTTATGGAAAGAAAAGGCGGATTAAGGAGAAAGACGAGAAGCCTGTTCAAGAAGCATAGGAACGAGAAAGGAAGGATGTCGCTTAGCAGATACTTCACCACTTTTAATGAAGGCGAGATGGTAAGGCTGAGTGTAGAGTCCAGCATACAGAAAGGTATGTACCATCCGCGGTTCTACGGCAAGACAGGCATTGTCAAAAACAAAAAGGGAAGGTGCTATGAGGTATTAGTTACTGACGGAGGTAAACGAAAAACTTTAATAGTACATCCGATACATCTCAGGAAGGAGAATGCGCCTGCAAGCAAGGCCTGAATAGCAAGATTTTTTAATAAGGTAATCCAAATGGAAACTGAAATCATATCAGAAAAGCCCATCAGCTTAAGCGAATTAAAGCAGGAGCTTGAAAAGATAAAGAAGAGGGATAAGGAACTGAACTTCAGGGCAGCAAGGACAGAGGAATACCTCCAGCATTTTGTTACCCTGAAGAATCCGGAGGAATTGTTCAAGAAGATAGAATCCCTTAAGGTCCCAAGGCTCAGGGAGCAGCATATAGTCAAGATTATTGATATACTTCCTGCTACTGTGGATGAGCTAAAGACCCTACTGCAGGGATATACGATAACAGTCAACAACGAAAACATGAAGAAGATAGTTGCTGAGGTCAGCAAGTTCATAGCGAAGAAGTGATTTCTTGTTGTTATTGCCTTTTGTTGTTTAAAAGAACAAAATATTTATAAATACCAAGGTTTAATTGCTTATAAGGGAGTGGTTTTGGTAAAGTAAGATGGAAGAAGAAAAAGCAGTAAATGACAGTTCAGAGAAGCCGCAGGCTATGCAGGAAGGCTTAGATGGGGCTTCAAAATCCCGGGCAAGGGAGGAAGTGACAGTTGTGCTGGACTTTTTGCCGAACGGCTACCCGTTCGATGAAAGGCCGATGCACCTTAAGGTTCCTATAGCCCAGGCTATAGGCAAGGAAAGGTTCATACTGCTTGAGCTCGTACCAAAAAAAGGCATCCATCTCCAGCCATATGAGGAGGTCTATATCGGAGAGGGAAAAAGGGATAAGGTCCACCATATCATGGGCAGGCTGACGCCGGATAAATTGACGCAGACGGCTAGATCTGAGCTGGAGGTTGTCGTAAAGGACATAGTGCAGAAAAACCAGAAGAGATTTGTGGATTTCTTCAATAATGCCCAGCCTTTGAGCACAAGGATGCACAGGCTAGAGCTGCTTCCAGGGCTTGGAAAGAAGCATATGTGGGAGATATTAGATGCAAGAAAAGAGAAGCCTTTCGAGAGCTTTGACGACATCAAGAAAAGGGTAAAACTGATGCCTGATCCTGAGAAAGCTGTAGTCCGGAGAATATTGAAAGAACTCTATGATAATGAGAAACACAGGGTCTTTGTAGATGTATAATCAAGAAGAGGATAATCTTATTTCTCCCTGAATTCCATCATCTTATCGCTCAGATCAAAATACCCTTTAAATAATTCTTTAAATCTATCCTCACGACCTTTTTTCCAATCTTTCATAAGGACCAGCTTCTTATTCATTTAGACCGCCATCTCTTTTTTGTAGTTCATCCCGCATATGGGGCATGTGAATGAGTTTCCATGCGTACATCTCATCTCTTTCATGCATCCTCCGCAATAAAGAAGGGCCGGAACCTTTGCCAGGATTATAGGTTCGCCACCAGGCAATGGTGAAATCATTTTTACACCTCTAACCCCCTTGGATTATAGTATATGCAAAGATTTATATATAACCTTTGCATATGTTATATATAACATATATGTAAAATTGGGGGTATATATTTTTATATATAATATTTAAAAAATTTATAATTTGGTGATCAAGATCAATGTAAGGAAATTAATCGCTTTTGGGAAGAATTCTTATGTTATTTCCCTGCCTAAGCAATGGGTGGATAAAAATAGGCTGAAAAAAGGGGATCTAGTCTCTTTGGATGAAAAAAAAGACGGATTGCTGTTAAGGGTGAAGGAGAACGGCCTTATTGAGGATGAGCCTATGAGGGTAGTCGTCAACAGCGACAATAAGAGCTTAGGCCAGCTGAAGACAGAGATAGTCTCTGCTTATCTTAATAATTATAATATCATCGAGGTTGTTTCCAAAGACCTGAAGACGAATGCTCTGCGGATAAGGGATATGCTGCGGGACCTTACCGGGCTGGAGATCATCAACCAAAGCTCAACACGCATTGTGGCAAAGGACATTATTAATGTAAACAACATATCAATAAAGACTTTGATAAGGAGGATGGACAACATAACAAGGTCGATGATGCTGGATACGGTCGAGTGCTTTGACGGCATCGACCATGCAGACAATATCGAATACATCGATGAGGAGGTCAACAGGCTCCATTTCCTTGCCTATAGGATTATCAGGAGCGGATTAAGTGATTTCAGGACGGCAAATTCCTCGGAAACAAGCCCGCTCAAGCTGCATTCAAGCCACACTGTCACAAAAAGGATAGAGAGGATAGCTGATAACACAAAGCTGATCTCTAGATACCTGAGGGAAACCAAGCTGGACAAGAAATGGAAGAATGAACTGAAGATTATCTTTGATGGCATAAGGGAAACTTATAATGATGTCATGAAGGCTTATTATACCGGAGATGAGAAGATGGCCTTGGAGATAGAGGAAAAGCGCAACGAGAAGCTTGAGCTGTGCGACACTTTCTTTGAGAGGCATGACCATAAGCATCTGAGATACAATGAGGAGATGGGATTTTGCTGTTTCAGGGATGCGTGCGGGGCGACAATGAAGATCATTGAGAATATGAAAGGGATATTGTACAGCATTAAGTATATAGCAAGGACTTTAATTGGAGGAGGATAAAATTCCCTTCGTGAATTTTATCTTTGGTCCTCCCCACTAGCACACAACTAAGTTAACGTCCCGCCCCTAACAATGTAAAAGGGGTTGGTTCACAACTAATTTGAATATCATTTATCTTTAGAATAAAAAATCAGTACCCTTCAAAAATGATCTTCTTGCTGTCTTTGATTAAGACAGTTCCCTTTCCTTTTTCCACTTCTCCAACTACCTGGGCCTCTTCCCTGAATCTCTCTGCAATAGAGAGGGCATTGTCCGCATCATCCTTATCTACTATCAGGAAAAAGCCCATGCCCATGTTGAACTTTTTGTACATCTGCTCATCTCTAAAACCTGATTCTTCCTGCACCAGCTTAAATATCGGCTGGGGCTTTATGGGGCTGCTTATCGTGAACCTATGGCCTTTGATCCTGTTAAGGTTCTTAAGGCCGTAGCCTGTGTTGTTTATCCCCATAACCTTCATTTTATCGGCAACTGCAGCAACTGCCTTTGAGTATATCCTTGTAGGTTCCAGCAGTATCTCTCCTATGGTTGAGCTGTCAAACTTCTCATCCAGCCTGAACCTTCCTTTATAGTTCTTTTTGAATTCCGGCCTTGTTTCAAAATCGCCTTTAAGCAGCTTCAGCCTTAGGTCAGTGTAGCCGTTCGAGTGGGCTCCGGAGCTTTTTAGTGCTATTATCTTATCGCCTGCCTTGATATCTTTATGTATGTCTTCTTTCTTGATGAAGCCTATTAGGCCACCGGCAATGTCGAAGCCCATGCCTGGCTTTAAGCCAGTTAGTAATTCATCCACAGATGCTGTTTCTCCCTTTCCTATGTTGATATGTATCGAGCTTCTTAATATGTCTCCTGTTTCGCACATCTTAAGGCCTTTTACAATGCCTTCCATAAGCTCTCCTGCCAGCCCTTTTTCCTGGAATCCTGACTGGACTGCAAAGTAATCGATGAACAAGAAAGGTGAGACCTTTCCTAATGTGGCAAGGTCGTTTGCAGACATGGCTACCAGGTCAATACCTACTGTATCGTATTTTTCCATCGCCTCTGCAAGTATCAGCTTAGTTCCTACGCCGTCTATAGCGCAGGCCATGAAATGGTTCGGGAAGACTTCTTTGTTTTCGTACAGCTCTGCGAACATACCTTCAGAAACAGAATTCATGTCCTGCTTTAGCTTAGAGGGTATGGCTTTCTTTATTGCTAAAACAGCCTTTCCTTCCCTCTTTTGGTAGTCGGTTTCGTCCATTATTGATTATAAATTATTGTTGGTTTATAAAATTATTGAATTCTCGATACTGTCAGATAGCTATTATGTTTCATTATTAATTGAATCCGAGGAGATGGTTAAATCATTCTTGAGCTATTTTAATTGATTATGGAGAGTATCCTTTCACAGCAAGAGGTTATCTTTTTCTTGTAGATTCCTTTCTTCATATTTTTTTGAAATTATTTTGTAAAATCTTTAAAACAATAATTTTCAGACTTCCCGCATCTGAAGTTTAATGCCCATCCCAAAGATTGTTTTTAGTCTTTCTTATGCTTCTTTTAATCCTCACTCCTATATACTATAATAAATCAGATTATATTTTGTACCAATTTTTCTGTAATCTGCATAGCTTTAACTACCTCTGACCCACTGATTTTGAAAGTGTAAGCTAAGAAACAGTAAGTATAACAATCACTTTTATGCTGAATATATCGTATATTGCTTTTCTTATCGGGTATCTCCCTTTCTTTGACAGCATCCTCTTAAGCTGATATAACAGCATAAGAAACAT
>JAHWHQ010000038.1 GCA_019323195.1 Candidatus Woesearchaeota archaeon
ACTGTTCCTTAAAGATTCAAGGCTGTGGGAGAACAACTCCCTTATGTCTTTTATGCCAAGCTTGAACATGGCCAGCCTGTCTATGCCCATGCCCCAGGCAAGCACTGATATCTCCCTTCCTAAGAGGGGCTTTACAAGTTCAGGCCTGAATATGCCGGAACCTCCAAGCTCGATCCATCCAAGCTCTGGATGTTTGGCATGAAGCTCTGCTGAAGGCTCTGTGAAAGGGAAGTAGGCAGGGGTTATCTTTATCTGGTCTGTCTCGCCGAATTCCTCTGCGAACATCTTTAACAGGCCCTTAAGGTGCCTGAAGTCAAGGTTTTCCTCTACAACAATGCCCTCTACCTGGTTGAAGTCAGCTGAGTGGGTGGCGTCAACAACGTCAGGCCTGAAGCATCTTGCTATGGCAAAGTATTTCCCAGGGACCTCTATATCTTTAGAGGCAAGCATCCTTGCTGACAATGGTGTTCCCTGGGTCCTTAGGATAAGCTGCCGGGTCTTGTTGACATCGAACTTATACTGCCAGCCCTTGCTTATCGTGCCTTTTCCTATCTCATGAGATTCCCTGACCTTTTCAAGCAGCTTTTCATCTACCTTCCCATATCTAGGCTCTTTTACATAATATGCAGCATGTATGTCCCGGGCAGAATGGAACTGCGGCATGAACAGGGCGTCCATGTCCCAGAATTCTGTCTCAACTATAGGTCCTGACATCTCTTTAAAGCCAAGGGAAAGGAACTTATCCCTTACATCATCAAGAAACATCCTGTAATGCTGTTTCCTGCCGCCTGATATCTTGGGGACATTTACTATGACGTCATATCTCCTGAACCTTTTGTCTTTCCAGGAGCCGTCTTTAAGCATCTTAGGTGTAAGCCTGTCATGGATATCTTCAAGTTTAATCCCTTTAGAAAGAAGTTTCTTCCCCAGATCTGTCAAAGATGCTTTTTTAATCTTCTTTTTTTCTATTTTTATTATGTTTTTTCTTTTTTTCAGGCTTTCAAATGCAAACCTTTCCTCTTCACTTAAATCCTTCAGTTCAACAGGGAAATCCTTTTTCAGAAACCTTTCTTCCAGTGTTTCTTTTTCTAACAATCTTTGTGCCTGTGGAAGAGAAGATATTAAAAGCTCATTCTCTTTTTTTATTGCAATAGCCGCTTTCCCCCTTAAAACCCCTAAGCATATGTTTACCTCCTCCTTTTCAAGGTTTGCATCTTTTATTATCTGTGAGATAGGGGTATCTTTTTTAATTGCCTTTAGAAATCTTTTTTCAGGAAGCCCATCCTTAAGGTATCTTTTTCCGTTGATGTCTAAATCTATCATCTCTTTTATGTCTTCACTAAGCTTCACAATGCCCTTATTCTCAAGCCATTGCAGGCCCCTCATAGCCTCTATCTCTTTTAGGCTGCTTTCAGCAGCAATGCCAGAAAGCGTATTTGTCTTAGGTATAACCGAAAGAACTTTTCTTTCATAGATATGCAGGGTCTGGATCAGTTTATCATCTTCCATTTTAGTAGTGCTAGTATTCCCTGGGATAAGAGCCCAGGACCTTGATGAAGAAATTATCCTCTATCGCCTTAAATGCCTCTTTTATCTTGGGATCTTCCCTGCTGCCCTGCATGTCGATGAAAAAGATGTAATCGCCAAGCCTTCCTTTTGAGGGCCTTGACTCTATCTTGGTGAGGTTTATGCCGCGTGTTGCGAATTCTCCCAGAAGGCTGTACAATAAGCCGGGCTTGTCAACCTGCGGATAGATGGCAACAGAGGTGCGGTCTTTTCCTGTTTTTTTGGCCTGCTCTTTGCTTATCACGATGAACCTTGTAACATTGAACTTGTTGTCCTGTATGTCTTTCCTGATGGCTTTAAGGCCGTAAATCTCTATCGCTGATTTTGGGACTATGGCGGCTTTTTCCCTGTCTTTCTGCTCTGCGATTATCTTGGCTGAGGCTGCGTTAGAGCTTGTCTGGATTATCTTTACATCAGGAAGGTTCTTTCTTATGAACTTTTCACACTGCTCATAGGTGGCAGGATGGACGTAAAGGGTTTTTATGCTTTTCATGCCGTCATGGCCTACAAGGTTGTGCTTTATTGGCAGGATTATCTCTGCCACTATATCAAGGTCAAATTCCATCAATGAATCAAGAGTCAATCCAATTGTTCCTGAAACAGAGTTCTCAATCGGAACTACACCTTCATCTGCCTCGCCATTATCTACAGACTCAAAAATATCCCAGACCGTGTTTTTTAATTTATATTCATTTTTTGGCCCTTTCTCCCTTCTTGCGGCAGCTTCAGAGCTGAATGTCCCTTCTGGTCCTAAGGTTGCTATTTTCATTATATTAGTAATCCTCCTCATCTTAAACTTCCTTTTTTTACAAGTTGTTCTATCAAATAGTCGGAGTACTCTGTAGCTTCTTTTTTGAAGTCTCCAAGGAAGTCTGCGCCTTCGTTGAAGAATTTGATGAACTCGTCCCTGTCTTTTCTTTTTATTATCCCAAGAAGCTCCCTTGTGGACCTTATGTATTCTTCCATCGCTTTCTTGTTTTCAGGGTTGAGCATCTCTATATCTGCGTATAGCCTGGGATCCTGGTTAAGAAGCCTTCCTACTATGTCCATCCTTAATTTATAGATAGGAGAGGTGTAGTGGAGGCTTTCCTCAACATCTATCCCCAGCTTCTTTAGTGTATGTGCAACACAGATCGTGGAGAAGTGGGTTACTCCCTGAACAATCGACATCATCTTGTCATGCTTCTCAGGGGTTGTGATCCTGACTAAGGCTCCCTCTTTTTCGAAGACGTTTCTTAGCCAGCCAAGCCATTGCCTTGGCCTTGAAGGGCATAATACGACTGTCTGGTTTTTTATCGTTTCAACAGAAGGGCCGAAGACAGGATGCGCCCCGATAACAGCGGATATGGAATGTTTTAGCATTGCCTCTACAGGCTCTTTTTTCAGTGATGTTAAGTCCATAAGAAGGGCATCCTCCCTTACAGATGGGGCTACTTCGCTTATCACTTTTACTGTTGAATCTATGGGGACTGAGATTATAACCACATCACATTTTGATGCACATTCCTTGGGGGTTAGTTCAGTCTTTCTTCCGGCTATAAGAACCTTGTACTTATTTTTTTCAAAGAATCTTCTGAACCAGCGCCCCATCTGGCCTGTTCCTCCTATGATTCCTATTGTTAGATCTTTTTTTTCCATCTTGTTGTTATCTTTTTCCTTTTTATCGTTTTTTCAGGTCTGTCCATTTCTTGTCGAGTTTTGCCATGCCTTCCCAGGCCTTGTCCATAAACAATGCATCAAGAACCGTAATGGCAGCCATCGCCTCTACTACTGCATATATCCTTCCAAGCAGGGTCGGGTCTCTTCTTGTTATCGGGCTTAATTTCTCTTCTTTCATGCTCTTCATGTTAATAGACGGCTGCTCCACAGATACAGTAGGGGTCGGCTTGACAGCTACTCTTACAACTATATCCTCGCCATTTGTCATCCCGCCCAAGACGCCGCCGGCATTGTTTGTCCTGAACCTGACCTTTCCTTTGCTTAGGTAAGGGTGGTCGTTGAACTCTGAGCCTTTCATATTGCTGCACCTGAAACCTGCTCCGAACTCCACGCCTTTTATCGCGCCTATGCTCATAATGGCATGTGACAAGGAGGCGCTGAACTTGTCAAATACCGGCTCTCCAAGGCCGGCAGGGATGTTATGGATGATAAGCTCTATTGTTCCGCCTATCGTGTCCCCTTCTTCCTTTACCTTCAGAACAGCATCTGTCATCTTTTTTGCTGCCTCTGAGTCAGGGCAGTTTATCTCATTTTTCCTGTAGTTCTTTTTAGCTTCATCATAACTCATGTCCCTGGCTTTTATTCCGCCCCATTCCTTTGTATAGGCGAGAACCTCAATCTTCTCCCTTGCCAGGAGGATCTTAGCTAATGCGCCGCCGGCAACCCTGCCGACAGTCTCTCTTCCAGAGGCTCTTCCCGCACCGCACCAGTCTGCATATTCACCATATTTAAGGAAGAATGTATATTCTGCATGGCCAGGCCTGATAAGGTCCTTGTAGTCCCTGTACTGGTCAATATGGACCTTTTGCGTGTCAACATTATATACTATCATGCCTACAGGAGCGCCTGTCGTTACTCCGTCCTGGCCCATGCCGGCAAAGATATGGACCTGGTCGGTCTCCTTCCTTGGAGAGTCAAGCTTGCCCTGGCCGGGCCTTCTTTTGTCCATCTCCTTCTGGACCATGTCATCTGTGAGCTTAATCCCTGGAGGGACACCGTCAACAATAACTGAAAGGCCGGAGCCTTTTCCTATGCCGTAAGATTCTCCGCATGTTGTAACCCTAAATATTCTTCCAAACGTGTTTCCCATCATTTTTATCCAACCTCCGCTTCCTGATTCATTAATTTGATTTAATCATTCTGTGCTGAGACGCGCGCCTACATTTTTCATGAGCTTAACATAGCCTGGGAAGGTTACATTTATTGACTCAGCTGTCGTTATTTTTGTCTTTCCTTCTGCTATCAGTCCAGCCAGGCTTAATGCCATAACAATCCTGTGGTCATTATGGCCCCTTACCTTGTTCCCTTTTAATTCACTTTTATGGATTATCAGGCCTTCTTCCCTTTCTTTTATGTCAGCATTCATCTTGGAAAGCTCCTCTGTCATAACCTTTATGCGGTCTGTTTCCTTTATCCTGGCCTGTGCAACATTGACAAGGGTAGTGGTCCCCTCGGCGAAACAACCAAGCACTGAAAGGGCAGGCAGGGCATCAGGGGTATTGTTAAGGTCGAGTTCACAGCCCTGTAATTGCTTCCCTTTAATCCTTATCCCGTTCTCTTCTGTCTGGATGTCTGCACCCATCTTTTTGAGGTAATCTATTATCGCCTTGTCACCCTGGGTGTCATTTATGTCAAGACCCTTTACAAGGAGGTTAGAGTCTGTTATAGCTGCGGATACCAATGGGAATGCTGCAGAACTCCAGTCTGCAGGGATTGTTTTTTCAAATGCATGGTATCTCTGGTTACCATTTACCTTAAATCTTGTAAGATCATCAGATGCCTGGTATTTTATACCCTGTTCGTCAAGCCATTTTAATGTCATCTTTATGTAGGGTATCTCTGCGGGCTTTTCAACCCTTATCTCTGTATCCTGGCTTAGCAGGGGGCAGGCAAGCAGGAGGCTTGAGACATACTGGGAGCTTAAGCCGATAATATCTGTCGATCCTCCCTGCATCTTTCCTTTGATTTTTAGGGGGCAGTAGCCGTTGTTGTTTACTGATAGGGCTTCAGCGCCGAGCTCATTGAACGACTTAAGCAGAGGCTGCATAGGCCTGGTGCTTAATGATTCGTCACCCTCTAATTGGATGGTGAAGTCGCATAAGGCTGCTATGATCCCAGAGATAAGCCTTAGTGAGGTTCCTGAATTTGCCATGTTAAGCACAGCATTTGGATTTTTTGGCTTATGGCTGAATCCTTCTATAACCCATTCTTTCTCATTTTCAGTGTTTATTCTTGCCCCTAACACCCGGCATGCATTTACAGCTGCAGTTGTATCATCCGCTTTTAAGGGATTAATTATCTTTGATGTTCCTTCTGCTAGGGATGCTATTATAACAGCACGTATGGTATGCGATTTAGAGCCGGGAATGGTTATCTCCCCTTCAATCTTTTCTGTCTTTTCAACAATAAGTTTCATCTTGCAAACAACCTCATCTGCTCTTCAGCCTGATTAATGAACATATCATAACCCCCTATTGTATTACAGCCTAGTTGTCTGGATTCTTTTAAAAGTTTCGTATTTTTAGGGTTATATACTGAATCGAATACAAGGGTGTTTTTGTTGATTATTCTTTTAAGAGCCGATTTTTTGATAGGGGTTTTGTTTATTAGCGGAAACATCCCTATTGAGGTTGCGTTGATTATTATGTCAATGTTATTTATGGCGGTATTATCTTTCGCGTTTAAGGCGCTTAATGGCTCTGCCACGCAGTTCAGCTCTTTGGCGAGCTTTCTGGCTTTTGATCCTGTCCTGTTCATTATTATCAATTTCCCTTTTCTTTGGATTATGCCGTAGCCTATGGCCCTTGCAACACCCCCTG
>JAHWHQ010000039.1 GCA_019323195.1 Candidatus Woesearchaeota archaeon
CAAATTTACTTAAATTTGAGACATTAAATTTGTGAAATTTTCTCTAGTTCATAAAGTTAAAAACTTCGTTTTTATACTTTATAAACAACGCCAAAATTTTGTTCCACAAAATTTAACTGACCCCCTCCGCTAAGGATGTGTCAGGGAATGCATCGCTCGCAAATTTGATGGCAACCTTCATTTTATGGATGAAGCCGTTTTTGTAAAAAGACAAAAAAGATTAGGCGTAATAATCTCCACCTTTTCACTACACCCGCAAACTACAAAAATTTAAATAAGCAGCCTGAACAAAATAAGCCATGGAGCACAAAGAGCATCACCGCAGGGAGATATCCTTCCTGATATTCTTTCTTATGATCTTTCTAATTATTTTCGTAATGGCTCTTCTTGACATGAGGAGGGGCATACCGGTCTTTGGCATCGGCCTTCCCTATATGATCGAGGATGTCACCATACTTGTCTTGTCTGTCATAGCCATGATAAAGGCTGTCTGGCATATTGTTACCTATTGAAGCCGTGTGCATTAAGCTTAGTCGAGGTTGTTGCCAAAATGGTGGGGGTCATCAATTCATGAGGCTCCTTAGGCTTTTCTTCCAGTCGACAAGGGGGTCAACTTAAATTTTGTTCCAACAAAATTTATGGCGTTTAGCGTCCCTTACGGGGAATGTCGACTATCAAAAAGTAAAATCAAGAGCCGAATCCGATGACCCCCCGACGATAGGAGAGTTTTGGCAACAACCTCCCATCTACGCTTAATGCACACCTGAAACCAACAATTTTATAAATATTGGATAAAATCTTTCCCTATCATGAGAATATTATCGCTGCATTCAGACTTCATCGAGTTCGAGGCTAAAAAAAAGGCAATAAAAGAGCCCGAGAACCTGAAGAATAAGTCCGAGAAGGTCAAGGAATGCCTTGTTGTCTTTATCTCAGTAGAGAAAAGGGATGAGAAAAATCCTGAAAACTCTGCAAAAAACCTTGTCTCAAACATAAAGGATATTGCTTCCCAGGTTAAGGAAAAAAGGATTGTCCTTTACCCTTATGTTCACCTGACAAATTCTCCAGGCAGCCCGAAAACAGCCCTCTCTATCCTGGACATGGCTGAAAAAGAGCTTGGAAAGGAGTTTGATGTCCATCGCAGCCCTTTTGGCTGGTACAAGAAGTTCGAGATATCTGTAAAAGGCCATCCCCTGTCAGAGCTGAGCAGGGAGTTTGGTCCTGAGGAAGTGAAGGAAGAGGAGACAGAGGCAGCAAAAAAAGAAAGAACGCTGACATCTTACTGGCACATCCTTGATGTTGATGGACAGCTTCATGAGGTTGGCAAGTTCAATTACAAGGGCCATGAAAGGTTAAAGAAGTTCTCCTTTTACGAGAAGGAAAAGTCCAGGGCAGTAAAGCAGGAGCCCGCGCATGTCGCTTTGATGAAGAAACTGGAGCTTGTCGATTACGAGCCAGCCTCTGACGGAGGCAATCTCAGGTATTACCCCAAAGGAAGGCTTATCAAGAAGCTTATTGAGGAATATGTTACAGACAAGGTTGTTGAATACGGCGGTGTCGAGGTAGAGACGCCGATAATGTATGATATAAACCACCCTACGCTTTCAAAATACCTTCAGAGGTTTCCTGCAAGGCAGTACCAGATAGAATCAGACAAAAGGAAGTTCTTCTTAAGGTTTGCCGCTTGCTTTGGCGGCTTTTTGATGGCAAATAATGCTACAATTAGTTATAAAGACTTACCTTTGAAACTTTACGAGTTAACAAGATACAGTTTCAGAAGAGAACAGTCTGGTGAGCTAACAGGTTTGAGAAGGCTAAGGGCGTTTACAATGCCTGACGTTCATGCTATGGTTGCTGATATGAAACAGGCGATGGACGAATTTAAGGTCAGGTTCGATTTAAGCTTGAGCGTTCTAAATGGAGCTGGAATAGAGAATAAAGATGTAGAGATGGCATTAAGAACAACTAAGGATTTCTTTAACAAAAATAAAGAGTTTATTTTGGGTTTGGTTAAGAAATTAGGAAAACCAATCTTACTAGAAATGTGGGATAAACGTATCTTTTATTTTGTCCTAAAATATGAATTTAATTTTGTAGATACGTTAGACAAGGCGTCTGCACTGAGCACAGATCAGATAGATATAGAAAACGGAGAACGCTATGACATCAAATTTACTGATAAGGAAGGTAAACAAAAACATCCTTTAATATTGCATTGCAGTCCTTCAGGAGCTATTGAAAGAGTTATGTATGCTTTATTAGAAAAAGCAGCTTTTGACATGAAAGCAGGAAAGGCTCCAGAACTTCCATTATGGTTAAGTCCTACACAAGTTAGGGTAATACCTGTCTCTGAAGAATATTTTAATTATGCTTCTAAATTAACCGATGAAATCAGGAATCAAAATATAAGGGGCGACATTGATGACAGGACACTGCATGTCGGAAAGAAAATAAGGTCAGGGGAAATGGAATGGGTTCCTTACATAGTGGTAGTTGGTGAAAAAGAGAAGAAAAGTGGCAAATTAACAGTAAGGACTAGGGGAGTTAAAGAACAGAAAGAGATGGAAATCAAAGAATTGGTTAAAGAAATTAAAGAGAAAACAGTTGATTTGCCTTTCAAGCCACTTTCACTACCAAAGGAACTCTCAAAAAGGCCTGTTTTTGTGGGTTGATTGAATTGTATCCCAAAAAAACCGAACTTTTTTAAATAAATCTGCCCTTCTCTTCAGGATATGGTGCTTGAAAAACTTGGCAGCAGCCTGAAAAAAACGCTCAGCAAGATAGCTGGCTCTATGTTCGTTGATGAGAAGCTTATCAATGAGCTTATCAAGGACATACAGCGCTCTCTTCTGCAGGCAGACGTCAATGTAAGGCTTGTCTTTGACCTCACAAATAAGATCAAGGAAAGGATAAAGAAAGAGGATACAGCCAAGGGCCTTACAAAAAAAGAGCATCTTATCAATATTGTCTATGAGGAGCTGGTAAGCTTTCTTGGTGAAAAGGCCTATAAGATAGAGGTGAAGGAAAAGCCGTTTAAGATAATGCTCGTAGGTCTTTTTGGATCAGGAAAAACGACAACCTCAGGAAAGCTGGCAAGGTTCTTCACAAAAAGGGGCTATAAGGTTGCATTGGTAGGGTTAGACATACACCGTCCTGCAGCCATGGACCAGCTTGAGCAGATAGCAAAGCAGGTCAATGTCCCTGTCTACATAAACAGGGTTGAGAAGGATCCTGTCAAGATATGGGACCAGTACAAGGATGAATACAAAAAATATGACTTATTGATAATAGACACTGCCGGGCGTGATGCCCTGAGCAAAGACCTTATCAGGGAGATTGAAACGGTAAACAAGGAGATTATGCCTAATGAAAACCTTCTTGTGATCTCTGCAGATATAGGCCAGGCAGCGCAGAAACAGGCCCAGCAGTTCCATGATTCCTGCCATATTACAGGCGTAATAGCCACCAAGATGGACGGCACAGCCAAGGCAGGGGGTGCTTTAAGCGCCTGCGCTGTTACTAACGCCCCTATCAAGTTCATAGGTGTTGGCGAGAAGGCAGGCGATATCGAGCCGTTCAACCCTTCTGGCTTTGTAGGCAGGCTGTTGGGCATGGGCGACCTTGAGGCTTTACTGGAAAAGGCCAAGGAAGCCATATCAGAAGAGGATGCCCAGGACCTGGGCAAGAGGCTGCTGAAAGGCGATTTTACCCTTATTGACCTATATGAGCAGATGGAGGCCATGTCAAAGATGGGCCCTCTTTCCAAGATAATGGAGATGGTTCCCGGCTTTGGCCAGATAAAGATGCCGAAAGAGCTTCTTACTGTTCAGGAAGGCAAGCTAAAGGAATGGAAATATGCCATGCAGAGCATGACCCAGGAAGAGCTGGAAAGGCCTGACGAGGTATTGAGCGGCAAGAGGATAGAGCGGATCTCAAAAGGCTCTGGCGTTTCGACAGGCACTGTAAAGGAGCTAACCAAGCAGTACAGGCAGTCCAGGAAACTGATGAAGATGATGCGCGGCAAAGGCGACATCAACAAGCTAATGAAGAAGTTCCAGGGAAAGATGCCTAAGGGATTTGGGATGTGATAAAATCCGTGGGATTTCTTCGAAATCCCACTTGAATGCACTCTTTACTCATTTCTCCTCAAAACCCTCACATTTTATAAACCTCAATGTAAATCTTTGCCTGAGAGGTAATTTCAATGCAGCAAAAAAAGAGCATTACTGAAGGCCCTATCATAAGGTCTATCCTTACTCTTGCTATCCCTATTGTCATGGCCAATATACTCCAGACCGCATACCAGCTCATAGACACCTTCTGGGTAGGAAGGCTTGGTGCAGAAGCCATAGCTGCAGTCTCATTAAGCTTCCCCATTATCTTCCTCATGATCTCTTTAGGGGGAGGTATTTCAATAGCAGCGGCAGTCCTTGTTGCGCAATACAAGGGCAAGGGCGACCAGGAGACAATTGACAGGGTCTCTGGCCAGGGAGTTCTTATGATGGTGACAATATCAATTATTCTTTCTGCTATAGGGTATCTTATGTCAGCGCCATTGATGCGTATGATGGGCGCAGAAGCAGACGTCCTTCCTGGAGCGATAGCTTATCTTAAGTTTTCCTTTATCGGGTTTACCTTTGTGTACGGTTTTTTCGTGTTCCAGTCATTGTTGAGAGGGGTAGGCGTAGTAAAGACCCCTATGTTCATCGTCCTTGGAACTGTTATATTGAACCTTATACTTGATCCGCTGTTTATTTTCGGTTACGGCTTTATCCCTGCTTATGGTGTTGCAGGCGCTGCCCTTGCCACCATAGGGACACAGGGCATTGCAGCGCTTATCGGCCTTCTTATGCTTTGCAGCGGTAAGTATGATGTCCGTCTAAGGCTGAGGTACCTTAAGCTTGATAAGGGCCTGCTTAAAAGGATATTCTTTCTCGGCCTTCCTTCATCTGCTGAGCAGGCAAGCAGGTCATTATGCCTTACCTTCCTGGCAGTCCTGGTAGCATCATTCGGCACAAAGGTAATAGCCTCATATGGCATAGGGACAAGGGCTTTGGCATTCATAATCATCCCTGCAGTCGGCATCTCTATGGCAACATCCACAGTAGTAGGCCAGAATATGGGTGCAGGAAAGATAGAGAGGGCAGAAAAGGCTGCCAGGGTAAGTGTAGTGTTGTCTTTCATAGTCCTTACATTGGCAGGAGCCCTTTTGTTCATATTTGCCAGGCAAATAGCAGGCTTCTTCATCCCAGGAGATATTGCGGTCATAGGGTCAAGCACCCTGTTCATAAGGATAATGGCGCTGACTTTTGGCTTTATGGGTGCGCAGGAGGTAGTCAATGGCGTTCTTCGCGGCTCAGGGAACACCCTCCATGCCATGGTCCTTGCTATAATCTCACTATGGTTTATCAGGTTTCCATTGGCCTATGTCCTGTCCAAGCATACTATCCTGATAGAAAAAGGCATCTGGTGGGCCTTTCCGATAAGCAATATCCTCTCTGCCCTGATCGCATTCGGATGGTTTTTGAAAGGCAGCTGGAAGGAAAAGAGGCTGACAGAAAAGACCATGATCCAGGACGAGGTCCTTGTAGAGACCATTGCAGATGATACTATGCAATGAAAAATTTACCTAGATTTTCTTGTTTTCTTCATTTTTTCTATTTCAACATCATAACCTGATAAAGTATCTTCTACAGCCTTTAACCTTTCAGGATGTGTTATGACTAAATAATCTGGGCTAGTAGATTTAATTATTGAACTGATTTTTAAATAACTCCCAATATTCTCAACTAATTTTTCATCTGCCTTTCTTTCATCTAGAATAAAAGAGTTAGGTTCTCTACTTGATCCACCATCCCAATAATATTTATTCAGATAATTTTCCTTTGTTTTAGAATGAACAAAATAATGATTCTGGTCTTCTGGGAATGAATATCCTTCATTTTCCAACATCTCCTTCATTTTATCTATATCTTTAAATTTAATAATCTTCTCAAGATCAACCACAGCCAATCGAACTAATCTTTCATCCATTTTAATCATACCCCCTTAATCTACAGGGTAGAATCCTCATGTATTTAAAAATCCTCCCAAAAAAACAAGCTTCATCCATAAAATGAAGGTTGCCATCAATTTGTGAGCGATACATTCCCTAACACATCCTTAGCGGAGGGTGATGCCCCTTACGGGGAGGGGCCGCTCTTCAAAAAATAACAGGCTCCGAGCGAGCCGATGGCACCCCCGGAGGGTTTTATGGATGAAGCAAAAAAACAAAAAGATTTATTAATATAAAATATCCCAACCTGCCTTATAAAGAGGTGATAAGATGAAAGGTTTTGTCAATGTCCACTGCCATATGCTTAATTTCAAGTTCATCCCTGACGAATTCTTTAAGACCAGGGCGCCTATCAGGGAAAGGCTTTTGCGGAGCCATACGCTGGCCTGGCTGGCACGGCTTATAAACTTCATAACCCCTTTCAGGAAGTACAACAGGCTGCATGAACTTCTTGCCCTTTACAGGAAGGACATATTTGAAGTTGCCGCGCATCTTAAAAAAGAGATGGAAGACGCTGGCATAAAGCTATCTGTCCCTCTTATGATGGATCTTGAATACGCCTCTTTCCAGAAAAAGCCTGAGATACCTTACCGCCACCAGATTGAGCTTGTCTCAAGGATAGCACTTGAATACCCTGGCGAGATCATGCCTTTTGTGATGGTAGATCCAAGAAGAGACAGGGCATCTGATATGACCATTACAGCGCTGGAAGAATTCGGCTTTTTAGGCGTAAAGATGTACCCCCCTTTAGGCTACCACCCTTACCACAAGGCATTTTTCAACGAGCCTTCTGTAAATCGCGAATTAAAGGCCATCTATTCATACTGCCAGGACAATGATATACCAATTACAGTCCATTGCTCCAGCGGCGGCGCCTATAGCAATGAGCTTATGAGGTGCGAGCAGGTAAGGAAAGAGATAACCCACCCCCTTAACTGGAGAAAGGTCCTGCAGGATTTTCCGGGCCTTAACCTTAACCTTGCCCATTTTGGCGGCGATTTCATGGATATCGGGGATAAGGGCTCATGGTCCTATGAGATAATGAAGATGATGTCCGACTTTAAGCATGTCTTTGCAGACCTCTCCTACCATGACGAGGCCCTTAAAAAGGGCAGTAAGGAGTATTTTAAGCTTCTTAACAGCGTAATAAAAAAACCTGGAATTAGGAATAGAGTTCTTTTTGGCACTGACTGGTCGATGACACGCCATACCTGGAATGAAAGCGAATTCATAGCCCCTTTCATCAAAAGCACAGACCTGAGACAACTAGCACTGATAAACCCCATGAATTTCCTCTTTCCCGGAAATAAGATCCCTAAGAGGATAACACGGTTCTTTAAGGATAATGGCAGGCAGGTTTCAGGCTTTCTGGATGAGTATCTTTCAAAAGGCAGAAAAAGATAACCTTATCTTATAAGCATAAATGCCTTATATCCCTCTAATGCGAACTGCAGCCCCATCGCGATAAGGATCAGGCCCATGTACTGTGTTGTTATCTTTGCCCTGCTGCCCTGCTTTATGCTTGGCAAAAGCACCATAAGCAGCATAATGCTCCATGTTATTAATACGCTTATCCCTGCAGCTACCAGGGCTGTAGCAGGGATATAAGTATACTGCCTGTGAGCAACAGAGATGGTAATCAGCGTTGCGATCGTTCCCGGGCTTGCAGCAAACATAATTAAGGACGAAAGGTCGATTTTAGAGGCTTTGGCTGTAAACGTATCCTGATCAGCCTTTGAAGGCATCTTTCCTGTAAGCATTGTAAAGCCGATATAAGCTATTATTATACCCCCCACTATCTGGAAGCTGTCCATAGATATCCTGAATACCTCAAGTATAAGCTGTCCGAAAAAAGCCACTATCAGGAGAATGACCATGATCTGTAATGCTGCGCTGCTTGCAGCCTTGAGCTTATCCTTTCTAGGCAGGCCGTTTGTTATCTGAAGAAGGATAGTGCCTGTAATTACAGGATTGATTACAGCAAGCATTGTTATTACAGACTGTGTTATGCCCTCTATCATATTGAAAAGTAGAAATATGGTCTCTTTATATAAACCTTTTTAAAATAGGGCTTTATCCATAAAATAAAGGTAGTCATAAGGTTTTTTCCTAGCTATCATACCCGCTTTTTATCCCTTATTAACTTTTATAAATTTTATATAGGGAATGTTTATATAGTAGTCCTGCTTAATAATTACTAGGGGGTGTCAAAATGAAAAAACTAATAACCCTGTTAGCAACAGTTTTGTTGCTTTTAGTGCCATTGGCAATGTCAGACAGCGCTGACATAACAGTGACAGTAGGAAGCGCTGCGCCAGTAGTTGATTCTGTGT
Organism: Candidatus Woesearchaeota archaeon; assembly: GCA_019323195.1. Lineage (GTDB taxonomy): Archaea > Nanobdellota > Nanobdellia > Woesearchaeales > JACPBV01 > JAHWHQ01. The sequence goes on from JAHWHQ010000039.1 coordinate 8,389, forward strand.
TTGTAGGTGATGCAAACCCGACAGCAGGGACTACAACCCAGATAACCATAACAACACAGATAACAGATACCAACGGTGTTGACGACATTACAGAGGTAAGCGCTGAATTTACATCAGGCAGCCCTGACAACGGCAACGATGTAACCCTGATGACAAGGAGTATTTGCACCGATGTAGACACAGACACGATAGAATGCAATGCCACCTATGACATGCAGTTCTATGACGAATATGATACATACGCCATAACAGTAACTGCAAAGGATGCAGCCGGCAATAACGACACTAACTCGGACACGTTCGATTACTCTGAACTTAGAGCGCTGGAATTGGACGTTTCAGCTATAGCCTTCGGAAGCATGACAGTAGGGCAGACAAAGGAAGTATTGGGGGATGAGACCTGGGGCAGCGGAACAGCCACTATCAAGAACCAGGGCAATTCAGTTATCGACGCAAAAATAAACGCCACTGACTTTACAGGATCGACAGACAGCTTTGGTGCAGAAGAGGCAGAAGCAAGGTTCGGTGCTCTAGAGTACAATGACCTTACAAATGAGGAAGAAATAGAATCAGGATTGAATCTTGCCTATGGCGCAAGTGTGCTTGAAAACGTGGATTTTAAGCTGACAATACCATTAGGAGCACTGCCTGAGACATATACTTCGCAGGTTAGGATAACAGCTGTTGCCAGCCTATCTTAGGATTTTTTTATATTTTTTATTTTTTTAAAATATCAGTCAAAGGAAAGGAAATGAAGCTAAGAAACATATTATTTGTAGAAATATTACTAGTTTCTTTAGTCCTACTTATAATGAATTCTTTGCTGGCCTATGGTGCCGGCTTAGGTGTTGCCCCTGCAACATTAAGGTTTGAGAACGCATTAAAAGGGGCAGAGACCGAGAAGCAGGTATCTATCCAGAACCCGTCAGAACAGAAGATTGTCGTTTCAGTGTCTGTAAGCGGGGAGTTAAGCAGCTGGGTTGAGTTTTCCCCTCCTGGAAAGACAGAGGTTCCTGCCGGAGGCGATGCTAAGGTTACAGTAAAGCTCACCCCTCCAAAGGATATGCCTGACGGCGAATACCTTGGTTATATACATGCCACTGTTGAAAAGACAGAGGATCTTGAAGGTACTGGGATGGGCCTTTTTCCAGGGGTTGATTCAACAATAATCGCGGAAATAACCGACAAGGAGATAATAGGCGGCAAGGTTCAAAGGATCCTTACAAAGGATGAGGAGTACGGCACTCCTGTAAGGTTCACGCTTGGCTTTACCAACACAGGAAACGTCCCTGAAGGCCCTGACGTCAGGGTAGAGATAATAAAGCGCGGTACAGGCATTATAGATACTATTGAAAAAACAATGGAAGATGCAAAGCCCGGCCAGAGCAGGGATTATGAGGTCCTCTGGGATACCAATGGCAGGGAAAAGAATGTTTATTACAGGGCTGACGTCACTGTTCTGCTTAATGATGAGGTATTGGAGAAAAAAGAAGACATAGGATTTAGGGTCCTTGAAAAAGGTGGTTTAGATGTTGAAAAGGAGCCTTCAAGGATAGGTACAGGGATGGTCATTATAGCGGTCATCCTTATTGCAGGGATTGCTCTCTACTATGTCATCACCAAAAGGAAGGAATAAAATAATTTTATTTTTTATAGAGTTTTTGTTATTTTCTGGAATAGTATGCGCTTTTACTCTGGAATTTGATCCAGGATGGAACCTTAAGTCCATACCTGTAGATATTCCGGACAAGACGCCTGCCTGGCTTTGCGGGCAGGTAAACTGCTCCTCTATCCTTGCCTATTACGGCGATAGATGGCTCTCTTACAACCCTAACAGGCGCCACCACATGAATACCCTGCATGAGATTAACGAGAGCATGGGGTTATGGGTCAATGTGGATAAGGCCCAGGAACTTGACCTTGACGGCCAGCTAAGGGATATCTCCATAACCTACAATAAAGGATGGAATTTAGTAGGCTACCCTGGTCTTGCTCCTCAGGATATAGAAGATATCTATGATGTTTCCGAGGTAAGGTCTGTCCTGATGTTCAACAGGACATGGTCTGCCTACCCCTCTTCCGGCCTTGAAAGGCTCACTCCTGGCTTTGGCTACTGGGTTGAGGCAAAAAAAGGCTTTGTGATAACCTACAATGCAGGTTCACCTCCTGTTATTGATATGGTTGAGATATTGCCTGACGATTCCCCTGATCCTGGCGTGCAGGTAATGCCTGTCATGGATGGTGTTAAGGAGGTAAGGGTCAATGCCCAGGTCACTGATGCAGACGGTGTTGATGACATACTTTCAGTAACAGCATTGACTCCTAAAGGCCTTCTGGAGCTGCCTAAGATGAATGATATTGACAGCGATACTGCAAACTATTCAGCAGTATTCTACATGGATTATTCCGACCCTGCCGGAGATTATCATGTTGAGGTGAACGCCTCTGACAGTCTTGTGACTGTAAGCTCGGATGCTGTTTTTGAATACCTTGAGCTGATAGGGCTTGAGCTTGACACATCCAATCTTAATTTCGGCCTTCTTCAGGCAGGAGGGACAGGAAACCTTGATGGTGATACTGATATGGGTACAGAGTCTCCTACAATAAAGAATACAGGGAATGCTGTCATCGATGTCGAGATATCAGGCCAGGACCTTACAGGAGATACAGGGACGATAACCGTCGACAACCTTAGGTACAGGTTTGATGAAGGCGAGTATAATGTCCTGACAGGAGACCCTTCAGCCATAGACCTTGACCTTTTGATAGATTCGGTCAATAAGGTGGATTTCGAGATTACAATACCCCCTGCAGTGCCTGCAGAGGATTATACAGGTTCAGTCACGATAACCGCAAAAAAATGATGAAAAAGCTGGTATTATGGGCACTGGTTGCAATTTTTCTGTTTTCTTTTACATTGAACGCTGTCGATGACACTGACATGGTTGTAAGCGTAGGCAATGCAGTGCCTTCTGTCATAGATGTAAGGGTTAACATTGATGACAGCCCTGCAGAGGGCTTCCAGGTGAACAAGACAGGCAGCATAAGGGAGGTTGTAGTTAATGCGACGGTTGACGAGCTGAACGGCCTGGACCAGCTGGAATATGTAAGGGCGGTTATTAAAGGTCCTAGCGTGGTAGAGGAAAGCCCTTTGGCACTGGTAAATATGATCAATCTGAGCCCGACAAGAGGGGTATATAACGGCAGCTTTGTTCTTGATGGCAATGATCTTATCGGCAATTATACTGTAAATGTGACTGTAAGCGATCTCTTAAGCCTGGACTGGGACAGTATAGTCATAGGGTATGACGGTGATGAAGGCATTATAGTATATTTCAACAGCCCTGAGAACAATTCCCTGCTGAAAGGCGAGCTTTACCTGATGGATGCCAGCACTCCAAGCCCTGGCATTGTAAGCGCTGAGTTTGGCCTTACCTGGGCGGATTCAGAAGATGACCAGCCTTTTTGCAATACAACATATCAGTTTAATCCCTTATGTGAAAATGATACGCCCAGTAATGAGTTCACCTGCTTAGCAGATTTTAGCCAGGATTACCTTCTTCCGATGGACACCTATATCTGCCTGAGGGCGCAGCTGTTTGACAGCGAGGGGAACAACGGCACAGAATACTACATAGCTGAATTTGATAATATACCGCCTGGGGATATTGGGGATCTGGCATTAAGCCCTACCTCTCTGAACGGCGAGCTTCAGTTAAGCTGGACAGCGCCTGGGGACAACGGCATGACCCACCTTCCTGTAAGCGATTATATAATGAAGGTCTCAACATATCCGATAACGACAGAGGAGGAGTTTAATGATGCGCAGGATGTTGAAGGTTCATGTAATGTTATAACCCCTGCCTCTCCTGGGTCAACGCAGTCATGCATCCAGGATGATGGCGATTTTCCTGGATACGCCCCGAACAGCAGCACTGTTTACTATTACTCCATAAAATCAGTAGATAATGCAGGCCAGAACTCCAGCATATCCAACTCACCAGGCTCAGTAGCCCCATACCACGACATAAGGGTGGACTCGATATCCTGCGTGAATGCAAAGAACAACTATGTATGCAACGACACAACAGCAGAGAACACCAACTATCTGTATGATATTTTGAATGTAAGCGGTGATATAACAAATGCAGGCAACCTGGATGAGACGGTGAATGTGGACCTGGAATTACTAGGTTCTTCAGTTGTTGACAGCAGACAGGAACTGATACCAATGGGGCAGAGGGAGGTAAGCGGCCTAGAATGGGAAGCAGACCAGACAGGCTACCAGGGTTTAAGGCTCAAGACACTAAATAGCTGGAAAGATCATAAATGGTTTAGGGTTTGGTCTATCAAAGATTACATAAATCTTGTATGGTACAGTGATACAGAACTTCCTTCCTATAATGAACCAGCCAATACAGATTTTTATGTGGCTTTTTGGATAAACAACATTAATCCTAGTGCTGATTATTATGACATACCAATAGAGCTTAAGATAAATACAACCTTTTCCATAGACTCATCAGGTCCAGGCGACTGCGGGACTAATACAAAATGTTATATTGATGTTATGATGAGTCAGTCAGGGGAGGTTTATCACTATTGGTATGTCAATGGACTACCTGCAGGTGTTTATAATGTAACTGTAGATGCAGGGGAGCACCCTCTGGATCAAACACAACTTACAAGAATAGTAACAGTCTCGTAAAATGAACAAGAAAATTATTTTATTATTTGTGCTGATTTTGCTTTTTGCATATTCTGTAGAAGCTAAATGTAATTTGAGCTTTTCTTTTTTTCCGGTTTTTATGAATAATACTCCCTCCTGCTCAAATCTAAACAGGATTGAGATTAAGGACAACAGCTGTAAGCCTTTCCCACCGCCAGGAAATTGTTGGGGGGATTATGAGAAGGCAGAAATCCTATTAGAACAAAACATCCACACATCAGATGAACTAGATGGGGATTTGAGGAAAGATATTAATTATATACTCTGGAAGCCGGTTGTTTGTGAAGAAGAAGGCATCTACAATGTCAGCATAATCTTATCCAACAGCGTATCTTCCTGCAAAGAAACAATAACCTTAAACCTTATTTCTGAACCTGATAATTACAATTTCCCCATACTAAACCTTAATTTTCTGCTTATAAGCTTCCTGTTTATCATTCTATTAATAGCCATTATAGCCTCTATCTCTTTTGTTTTCAGAAAGAAATAATTAGATATCTACCGTCTAAAAAAAGGGGAAGTTTTAAATAGTAATATATCATTACTATTTATTATAAGGAAATTGGGGGGTTTATAATTAAAAAAGAAGCTAAGATTAGGGTTATTTCTGTACTTATCATACTGATAGCTATGGCAATAATTGTAATAGCTGCCAATGAGGGTTTTGTCAGGAAAAATATAATACCTTATAATATTGTAATAAAAGAGCAGAAAATAATGATTGTTCCTGGAATAATAGTAGAGCAGGTTAAAAAGATAGAAAAACCAGTTCTTGCTGAAGCAATTAATGGTAAATCAATAAATTCCCCTAAAGTTCAACAATATATAAAATGGCATAATGATTTTTCTTCATTAGAGTTTGAAAAAATAGAACAGATTAAAAAAACAGAAAAGAAAATTTCCAGACCTATGCTGGTAGGGAATTCTAATCACGAATTAAAAGGCTTTGAAATTGAGAATAAGAAATATGCTTTTGACCTAATAGCATGTGACAGGGAAACCGACAGCTGTGAATTCAAAGTAAACGGTATAAGAACAGGCAAAATACATCTAAATAAGGATGATGGTCCAATAGCATTCAATATTGATGAAAACTACAAAGTAAAGGTAAATTCAATTAAGTACAATATTTGTGATCCTGATGTACCTATATGTGACAAGAGATATGAGGCATATGATTTGGTTGAGCTAGAGGTGGTCAGGGAATGAGATACAAAAGAAATAAGGAGAAAACTAAGAGGTGATTTGGTATGAAAATAAAAGAAAAATTAAATATAAAAAAAATTTTGGTTTTTGTAGTCTTGTCTGTTTTTTGGTGGTTTGTTCTAGTATTAATAGGTTCTAGATTAAAGATCTTACCTTGTTATTCACCTTCCCAGTCCAAATGGTTTAAATGTTTTTTACATGGTATTACAATAACAAAAATGCCCTTAATCTACTTTAATAGCCTTGTTCTAGAGAGGATATATCTAGTTTTTTATCATATTTTTATTCCTATTTCATTATCCCTAATATCTATATTTCTGTATAAGATGTTAAGTACACATATTAAATCTAAGAACCCTGATTAATAGTTAAAGAATCATTAATAAGACTGTAGTATATGGAAAATGTTAAAAAATAAATTATCTCTAAATAATATTATTCTATTATTTATCTATTTAGTTCTTCTAGTAAATTTCGCATATGCTACAGGTGTACCTTATACTCCTGATTCAAATAAGGATTATTTAATTTACGCTTATGATGTAATTCCTTTTAAGGATCAAAGGGGTGATGAAAGCTGGTCTTCGACTATAAATCAAGAATATCATCCAGAAAGGAACTGGGATACCGATTTTTCAGATAATCCAGATGGTGGAATTTCATACAAATGCTTAAGTTATGGAACAAGTAGCGTTAATGATTGGTTTAACCTCCAATATGGTGTTTCTATGTTCCAGTATAAAAGCATAATCCATGGAGATTTTGAAAATGGAACTGATCCAAGATTACTAGAAGCACTTTATCATGAAAGAGTTGGCTCAAATAAATATTATTCTTATACCCCTTGGTATTCTTGGTTAGTTGGAGCTTATAGATGTCAAATAACGAATGAAAGAATACCTTATAGGTTAGAAGGATATTCAGACATACTCAAAAATCCCCCCTTAGATTGGATACGCCATAATGATTCTAAACTTTCAGATTCAAAAGAATTTAGTTATACTTTTTATAATGATATATTCAATATAGGTGATTTCAAAGAGATTCACATTGATCTTGATATAGCTCGGGGAAAAGATGACGAAGATAGATTAAAAAATGCATTAGAGAAATATGGCGCTCTTCTAACTTTTACGGAAAATAGTGGAAGTTCTATTAATCTTCATTCGATGGCTTTAGTAGGATATGGAAATGATGGAAATGTTTTTTTCATAGCACATGACAATTATGGAACAGAAGGTAGTGGTGGATTTAGTGAATATAAAAAATTATACATCGAAGATATAGACCAAGCTTTTGCTTTCATACCAAAAAGTGACTGGCCAACCTTCCATCACGACAACAGGCGTACAGGCTTCACTTTGTTAAAAGGTGATGAAACCTCTTCCTCAAACACAAAATCAGACTCTTTTGTCCTTACTGGCGGCATTACTCAAGATGTATTTGCAAGACCATCTATAGCTGACTTAGACAACAACGGAGTCATGGAAATAGTTCTTACAACCTCCCTTTCAGGACAGAACAGTGACAGTTATGTCTTTGCTGTTGAAAAGCCCAATAACATCTTTGATGAGCAAGCTACAAAGCAGAAATGGAGCATCCATATAGGTTATGATATTGAAGTAACCCCTACCTTAGCAAACGTTGATAATGACCCTTATAAAGAGGTTTTTTTCGGATTAGACAATGGTCAGGTGATTGGCTTAGATACAGGAAAAGATGGAAAAACAGTAAGTAAGAAATGGTACTATACTGTAGATTCAAAAAGCGGTTACAGGGGAAGAATCAGCACAGTAACTATCGCTGATGTTGACTTAGATGGAAAAAATGAAATCATTTTTTCAGATGCAAGAAATATAGATGGCTGGAATGGTGAGGTTTATATAACAAACGCCCCTGAAGCGGGAGGAGAGCTAAAATTAGAAGCAAAAGCAGGCATTGGGGTTGGAGGAGAAGGTGCTGCTTCTATTGCTAACATAGATTCTGATGATAATCCTGAAATTATTGTTCCTAGTTACTATGGTGTTTATGTTTTTGATTATGACGGCTCAACTTTAAGCAAAAAATGGAGCAATTCAGATGGAAGGATAGATAACTCTGTTGTTGTCTATGATTATGATAGAGATAATAAATACGAACTAATCTATTCAACATCCTCTGCTGTATGTTTAGCAGGAAGAACATGCCTAAATAGAACATACATGAGAGATGCTTTAACTGGAAATAATGAAGCAAACTCTCCTATAAGCTATAATTATGTTACTAGGGTAACGCCAGCTATAGCAAATCTTGATTCTGACCCTAACCTAGAAATTGTAATGACAGCAAGATACTCTACAGATGTGAAAGAAAAAAAAGGAGCAATTCTTTGTTATGACTTAACTACAGGAAACGAATGTTCCGGCTCTGGCTGGCCCTATAACAAAGGGGGAAACCTAAATGTCCAACTAACAAGCCCGAGCATTTTTGATGCTGATGGAGACGGCAATTATGATATTCTTTTTGCAGAGGACAGTGGAAAAACTATGTACATCCTAGGGAATAATGGAAATCTAAAATTTACAATACCAGTTGATGGGATTATTGCAAGCAATCCTGCAATTGGAGATATTTATGGAAAAGGAAAAGCCGCAATAGCTTTGAAAAGGCATGGCTCTCCTGTCTTAGTAGTTTCCACCTTTACAGGAAAAAACACCAAACCAAAACTAAGCCCAATAAACCCCATAACCTCTATAGCAGGCTCCTTAATAGACATAAACCAATCAGGCCTGCTGTCAGCCACAGACCCTGACGGAGACCAACTAACCTTCTACTACTCCTCTCCTTTCAACGAATCAGGGTTATGGCAGTCGACAATAAACGATACAGGCAACTACTCCATCCTGATAGAGGCAAGTGACGGCAACCTTTCTGACTACCAATATGTTAACCTGATGCTCTTCAACTCCACAACCAACCTTACGGATACATTCTCAGACGGAGAAGCTGAAAAATCACTAAGCTTCTCAGGAATTGAGAACAAGACAGTTTACATAAGGCTTCCAAAAAATGCAAATGTGATATATTCCAAAATAGAGATAGAAGGCTCAGCCAAATGAATAAGATAAACCTTATCTGGATAACTGCATTGATTCTGATAATCCTGGCAGTATCTGCAGCTGCATGGCTAGACTGCTCTCCTGAGGCCTGTGAGCCCGGCTATACTGATAACGGTATTGACTGCAGTACAGGAACCTGTATAAGGAACTGCACCATGAGCATGTGCGGCTCCAGCTGGAGCCAGGTTTACAGCAGCACATTTGGGTTTAATGACGTGGAAGATGATAATTTATACGCCTCTTCTGGAAGCTATACCCCTGCCTCAACATCCTTTTGTTATAACTTTACCTATCATGGGCCTCTGGCATCAAGAACATATATCCAGATGGATGTTAAGACCAATCCGGATAAGGAGTGCAGGCCTGTTATGATCGGTGGTTTTAAAGGAGGCAATAACTGGTTTAGTGACATGAATTTTTACACTGATTACCAGGCAAATCCCAGAGTTTCTTATCTAAAAAAGGTAGTTAAGGCTTCAATGCCAGGTGAAGAAAATGCTGATGATAATTACCGTAATGATGCATCTAAAAGCGGATCGATTTATTGCGCCCCTAACAGCTTTGCCTGCGGTGAGTTGGGCGGCCTTGTTTCATGCGATACTGACTGTTATAACCAGGGAACAAACGCTTACGCCTTACAGGCTTATTACATGGATGAAGGGACTGATTTAAGCACACTCTACAGAGGTAGCGGATGTGATGATAAGTATGTAGACCTGAACCGGTACAAGGATATTATCTTTACAGTCCAGCAAACCCCTACATTAACTCAAAGCAACCACAAGACCTGCGACAGGATAAACGAAGCCCCAACAGCATCCAATGTTAAGATAATCCCTGAAAACCCGACAGCAGGAGACGACCTGATCTGCAACTTTACCTATTCAGACCCTGAAAATTTTGAGGAAAAAGATTCAAGGTTTGAATGGTGGAAAAACAGCATCAACCAAAATATCAATTCACAAGTCTTAGGAAAAGGCAACCTTACAGTAAACGACCAATGGTCCTGCAGGGTTATTCCCAGCGACGGCTTGGCAGAAGGGGCCCAGCAAAGCAGCAGTACTGTATCAATATCAACAACTGTAAGCTCTCCAAAGATATATGTTGAAGACAGCTTGACATGGAGTTCAGAAGATTATTACAGCGGTTCAGAGATAATTACAGATGTTACAGGCGGATTAAACAATGCCCTGCAGAGCTGTACACCGGATGAAGAAGGTTACTGCAATATTCCGATTACCTTTAGCTCGGACTCAACCGGAAAGTTGGCTATATCTGATCTAGGCATCTATTATGAAGAGCAAGAAATAAACCTGCCCCCTATACTGGATCCAATACAGGACATGACTGTAAACGAAACAGATTTAGTAAACATAACAGTAAACGCTATTGATTTGGATAATGACCCTCTTTACTATTATATCAACGATTCAAGATTCGAACAAAACAACAATACCTTCACATGGCAAACCCCTGACAGCTCAGCAGGGATTTATATTGTAAACATAACAGTCGGTGATTACGAGTTTAATGTTTCCCAGTTGGTTACTATTACGGTTAATGATCCTTATGCCCCTTTTTTAAATATCATCTCTCCTATTGATAACAGCGTGTACCATACAACCTCTGTAGATTTAAACTGGACAGTTAATGAAAAAGTAGACTGGTGTGGTTACTCTTTAGATGGTGGGGATAATATAACTCTTATAAATAATAATGTAGAATGCTGGGGAAATAATTATTATGGTCAATGCAATGATTATACTCAAAATCATGCTACTCAAATAACTGCTGGTGGGTATCATACCTGCATCCTTAAATCAAATGGGAATGTAGAATGCTGGGGATATAATGGGTCTGGTCAATCCAATCCTTATAATAATGGTGATGCAATCCAGGTATCTGCTGGTGGGTATCATACCTGCATCCTTAAATCAAATGGGAATGTAGAATGCTGGGGAAAAAATGACTATGATCAATCCAATCCTTATAATAATGGTGATGCAATCCAAGTGGCTGCTGGTGGGTATCATACCTGTATCCTTAAATCAAATGGGGATGTAGAATGCTGGGGATATAATGGGCATGGTCAATCGAATCCTTACAACGGTGGTGATGCAACTTATGTAGCTACCGGTGCTGCCCACACCTGTTTTCTCAAATCAAGCAACAACGTAGAATGCAGGGGGTGGAATGAATGTGGCCAATCAGAACCTTATACTAATGGTGATGCAATAAATGTAACTGCCAGTGAATGGCATACATGTATTTTAAAATCAAACGGCAATGTAGAATGCAGGGGATGTAACTTTTATAACCAATCTAATGATTATAATAAAGGTGATGCAATCCAGGTATCTGCTGGTATATGGCATACATGTATTTTAAAATCAAACGGCAATGTAGAATGCTGGGGAGAGAATGATGATGGTCAATCAAATCCTTACAATAATGGTGATGCAATCCAGGTATCTGCTGGTGGATGGTATACCTGTGTAATAACTCCTCCCCAAAACACTATTTTAACAAATTTATCACAAAACCACCACAACATAACAATCTACTGCAATGACACAGAAGGAAACATAGGGCAAAGCGATTATGTTTATTTCTCAGTAGAAATAAACGAACCGCCAATACTAGACGCAATAACAGACATAAAAGTAAATGAAAGCGATTTAGTAAACATAACAGTAAAAGCGACAGACCCGGAAAATGATCCTCTTTACTATTACATAAATGATTCTAGATTCACCCAAGACAAGAACATCTTCACCTGGCAGACCCCTGATGGCTCAGCAGGGATTTATATTGTAAACATAACAGTCGGCGATTATGAGTTTAATGTTTCCCAGCTAGTTACTATAAGAGTTAATGATGTATGCATACCAAACTGGATTGAAATAAATACAACATGCAACCCAGACGATACAAAAACGGGCTATTATGTTGATGAGGATTCATGTTATGAAAAAACCAACCTTCCTAGTGATTTGATAGGACAGCCTGAGAATAACACATACGAGTGTAATTATTGCTCTAAAATAATTACAGGTCCTTTCAACACATCATGTGAGGAAAGCAACACTTTAACCCAATACTATGTAGATAAGAACTTCGAAACATGCTGTCTTATTACAAGCCTGGAATCTGACTGTAGCATAATTTATGATGAATCTTACCAAGATGAAACCCTATGGTGCGACTATTGCACACCAGATTTAATAAATACCTCATGGACAGGCTGGCTGGATATAATCTGTCTTCCTGATGATACTATGAACCAGAGTAGGAACAGGACACAGTCTGACTCTAATTATTGCGGTGAAGTCGATAATGTGACCTATTATGAATATAGGCATACAGAGCCATGCGATTACTGCACACCTTCCTTAGTGAATACATCATGGAGTGATTGGATTAATGAAGGCGAATGCCTTATTGATGACACCCAACAGCAGAAAAGAACAAGAATACAGTATGATGAAAACTACTGTGGTGAGGTTGAGGACATAACCTTTACTGATTCTAAAAACATAGAATGTGATTACTGTATTCCAGAATGGTATGAAATAAATGAAACCTGCCAGCCGGATGATACATTTACAGGCTGGTACAAGGATAGCAACAATTGTTATGCAATAACAGGATTAGATGCAGACAATAACCCGCCTCCAAATAACACATATGCCTGCGATTACTGCATACCTGACTGGGTGGGAGAGGATAATCCCTGCGAGAGAGATGACAAACAGCTGATAAGTTATACAGATACGAATAACTGCAATGAAGATGAAGGGTTGCCTGTGGATAATGGAACATATCTTGACTGCAACTACTGCGCCTCAGAATGGTTAAACATAAACTCAAGCTGCGGCTATGGAGACTACTACAATGTTACCTATGTTTATACAAATGATTGTTGTGCTGTAACAGGATTGCTTTTAGACTGCAACATCCCGGAGAATACAACTGCAGAATGCAATTACTGCAGCGAGGACATCCAAGGACCATTATACACAGACTGGACAGACTGCAATAAAACCGATTTACAGTCAAGAATAATATATTACCAGGATAATAACTATGAAACCTGTTGCTTAATTACAAATATTGATTCTGACTGTAATATCAATAATGGAGCTTATGATGATGCAAAAGAAATACATGAGTGTGATTATTGTATACCTTCATGGGCAGAGGTTAACGAATCATGCACAAAGGAAAATACATTAAATGCGTGGTACAATGACACAAATAACTGCTATGCAATAACTGCTTTAGAGTCAGATATAGAAGGAAAACCAGCTTACAAGACCTATGCCTGCCTGTATATATGGAATGTAAGCATAACCCTGAATAAAGGCTGGAACCTGGTCTCGATACCTTTAAATCTAACGAATAAGTCAATAAAACATCTCTTTGAAGGCTGCTCCTACGTCTTTTCCTATGACAACCTGAACAAGAACTGGCTTTTTTACAGGGATGACTCTTACAACAACTTCAATGAGCTAGATGAAAAGATGGGCTTATGGATAGAATCATCAAAGGATAAGGAATTGGTTATTAAAGGCTATCATTTTGATTATCCAATCACAATCCCCCTTTATGAAGGCTGGAATTTAATAGGCTACCCTTCATTAAATTCATCCTTGATTAACGAAACATTAGATGATTACATCTCTGTTTATGCCTACAACAACAGCAGATGGCTTTCCAGCAACAACAAAAGGCCGAAGAGCTTTAACACCATACATGATTTTGTACCTAGGCTGGGTTATTGGGTGTATGTGAGTGAGGAAGGGGAATTGACCGTTTATGATTAATATAGATAAATAATATCCTCTTAAATTCTAAAAACAGCAACTTTTTTAAAGGAGTTTCCCTAATTTACCTAAAAAGTTCGAATATACGTTTAATAGATGGGGTAGTATAAACGAAAACGGGTAGGTGATGTGCTAGCTTAGGGAGTAGCACCCATGCCTTTTTCAGAGATTTAGGAATAAAAGAGGATGAAAAAAAGAGACTTTGTAAAGATAGGTATGATTTTAGTATTTCTGATAGCCTTGATTAAAGTAGGTTATGGTGCTGCCTGTCCATCAGATTTGAATATAACCGTAACTTACACAGATAATCTAAAATACTGTGATACACTTACAAGAATCAATATAAAGGATGAGTCTTGTAGTGTTCTACCTCCACCAGGGAATTGCTGGAACGGCTATAATAATGCAACAATATCACTCCCCCCTAATCTAACAACTTCTAATTCATTGAATAAAACATTAGCTACAAATACTAATTCCTATTTTTGGTCTGTTAGTTGCAATCTAAACCAGAATTATACTATAAATGTAACCTTTGATAATGGAACAGTTACATGTGATACGAATATAACTTTATATTTATCCTCCTACTCAACAAACCCCAGCCTAGAAATAACCTTCCCAACAATCCCTAACAACTTCACTATAGGATCCAACTACACCTTTAACCTTACCCTTAACAATACAGGTGATGACAATGCTACTGATGTTCTTGGAAGCATTTCTTATAACACCACCATGTTCACTCTCACCCCTTCATCAATAAACATCTCTAAGATACTGAATGGCTCTTGGCATAACTTTACTATCAATGTAACATTTCTGTATGGGGGAGATACATCCTTTAGCATAGATAGGTTATATTATTCCAGAAGCAACGGCATTGCTGTAATCCCTGCAAGCGGAACCAGCAACACCTTCCATGTAAACTTCAATCCAGTCCTAACCCTCTCCAACATAACATTATCCATAAACAGTTCTATATTATTGGATCTAGATGACTACTGGCATGATTCAGACGCATACGACACCGAAGACAATGTCAACTGGACCTATTCAGGAAACGTAAACATAAACATAGCCCTTAACGCAACCACCAGAGTCATAAACTTCAGCTCATCAAACTGGGTTGGCAGGGAAAACATCACCTTCCAGGCTAAAGACCTTCTTAACGCAACCACGAACCAGACCATCAGCATCTTTGTGGAAAACTCCTCCACAGACACCTGCAACGGCATAGATGATGACGGCGACACGCTGATTGACGAGAACTCAGCCAATTCAGCCGCATTGACAGAATCATGCTGCCCTTCAGGCAGCTGCGACCCCTGGGGCTCTAAGACATGCACAGACGGTGCCTGGTCCGCCTGCACAGGATACGTCCCGGCAAACGAAGGCGGTGGCGGAGGCGGCGGCAGCTCTTCCATCGTAACAGAGATATCCCCCCACGCACAGATAGACTCACCGTCTGCAAACGAGGAGTTCAAGATAGACGAGTTAATAGAATTCTCCCATTCCAGCGGGAACTACAACAGCTTAGAGTGGAATTTCGGAGACGGCACTAGATCATCGTTAAGCTCCCCCACACATTCATATTCCACTTTAGGCTCAAGGATAGTAAAGCTCACTGTCTACGGCACTTCAGGAACAAGCACGGATTCTGTCAGCATAAAGATAGTTGAGTGTTTTGAAGATGACGAATGCGCAGGCTTATGCTGCGACGGTAAATGCAAGAACCCATGCACCTCAAACCAGGACTGTGAAAAGCCAGACCCGTACATAAACGAGCTCTGCATAAGCCCTGGAACATGCGATGCAGAATGCTCTTACGACCTCTGCGACATAGCCTGCTCCAGTGATGATGATTGTGATAATGATCCCGAATCAGTAGACAGGTGCATAAACCCTGGAAAATGCGATTCATTATGCCTCCATAAAACAGCAGTCATAGAGCATCCCAGCCCAGCAGCCAGGGCAGTCAACATCATAAAAAGCTACGGCAGGGAAAACCCTGACATAATCCAGGAAGGCACCAGAGAGGTATTCGAGACCCTCTTAGAGATAGGAAAGATAGGCTTAGATCAGCGCTTCGAGGTCAAAGACGGAAAATCATCAGTGGAATACAGGATAAAGAACTCCAACATCTTCACAGCAAGAAACATAACAGTTGACATAGATATCCCAAAAGACATAGCAGAAAGCGCAGACGAAATAGGAGGCGATTTCATAACAATAAAAAAAGACCCTATAATAAGGTTCATAATAGAGCAACTAAAGCCAGGAGAGGAAAAGATACTTGAATACACCCTTCCAAGGGAGGTAGCAGAGGAAAAGCTCAGGCAGATCCAGATCTCCATCCTGAAGGCAGAGCCCACAGAAGAAGAGCTTGAAAGGCTGACAGAGAAGCAGCAGAAGACCGAGAACGCGACCATAATAAAGACAGAGGCCTTTATAATAAAGGACCAGACCCAGGTAAGGACCTCTATAGAGCCCAAGAGGGAGCTGGAGAACGTCACCCTTTACCTGGAAATACCCAAATGCCTGGCAGAGACCATAGACGAGATAGAGTTTGAAAGGGAAGACTTCACCATAATACAGGACGACCCTGTCATCGCCTGGGTCTTCCCTAAGATAGACGAGAACATAAAGTTAGACTTTAAGGTTGCCAAGGCTGTCGATGAGGACTGCTGGCGCCAGATACAGGCCCTCCCATTAGCAGAGTTCATCAAAGGAAGGATATACAAGAGATACAATTATCTTCAGATAGCCATCATCATACTCTCTGTTTTCATGGTCATAGGCCTAGGATTATTTTTTGCCCACCATGAAGAGGCCCTTAAGCACCCCATGCACCATGGCAAGCACATCCTCCATAAGGACATCCTAAAGCACTCCATCAAGTCCATGATAAGCGGCTTTGACCATCTCTTCCTTGCATTGATCATTATCCTTAATGTCCTGGACTTTTTCGAGGTATTAAATCCAACTGGCGACCTTATCAAGAAGATCCTTTCCTGGACATTGCTTGGCTATCTTGTCTACAAGGTAAAGCTTTCCGAGATATTCTTCGGCAAAAGGAGCAGGCTTCTTGACCTAAGCCTTTTGACAGCATTCTTCGCCCTTGTCTCAAAGAACCTGTTCGGCTATATACGTGTTGCCAACAACGAGATCATAGAATACCATCTCCAGTCCTTAGTCATCCCTCTTTACCAGGCCATTCTTGTCCATTCACAGATAATAAGCACAGCCCTTTTTATCTTCGGCATATCCCTGTTAGTGTCCCTTTCAGTCCTTTACGTAAACTTCAATGTAAAAAGCCCTTCCATGCTCGCCATCCTGCACGAAAAAGGCAGGCCTTCTGATTATAAGAGCTGCATAAGGAAATTTTTCACCATCTTCATCCTGTTTTTTGCATTTTACATCCTTGTCTTTAACTTTGTCATGGAATGGCTTGCCATTGCAGCCGACGCCACAATAGCAGTCATCGGCCTTGCATACTTTGCCTTCCGCATAATCAGGTCTATTATAAGGATCTTAAAACATCACAGGAAGCACCTGTACATAAACAAGGTCTTTGTAGGCGCAGGTACCTTCGCTGAGGAGCTCTACGAGATGTTCATCAAACTCTTCCATTCTAAGAAGACCCTGCTTCTTGGTATAGCAGGCATCCTTACCTTCCATCTGTTTGCAGACGTCATCAACTTCATCATCCCCTATATCTTTAATCTTCACGATGTGATCTATTTTGGGAGGTTAGGCGTAGGCCATAGCTCTATAGCCTCCTTGCTTAACATAATCCTTCCAAGGGTGCCTTCTATGGTAGATAAGATAGCTGTCATAGGGGTCTATTTCTTTAATACAATAGCCATGCTCTTCCTTCTTGTCATACCTTTCTATATCTGGCTTGACATCCTTACAAAGAAGAAGATAGATTTCCACCCTATTCTAATAGGGCTTTTTTACGCCTCTATAATCTTCCCCATCTTTGTAAGGGCATATAACATAAAAACACTGATAGGCAAGGACATCCTGGGCGTAGACATCCTTATCCTTAATGTCCTTGAGAACACGCATAGCTTCAAATGGATCTACCTCATAGCCATCCCTCTTGGATTAGCAGCCTTCCTTCTCAGCTACAAGACAAAATACAGGCATATACTTGAGATAATGGCTGACATCCCTGTCATCCTTTTCTTCTATGCATACATAATCTGCTTCCTGATAAGCTGGTGCATCTACTACACCTTTACCATAATAAACGCCTTTAACTACTCAGGCAGCTCTGTTATCCTCACCTATGTTTCATACATCCTCCCCCTCATACTTGTCTTCATGTACCTTATAACCGTGCTCTTTTATGTTGGCGGATTAACAGCTTTAGTAAGGTACATGTACATGCACTGGATACTTCCAAGGCTTAGGCATTTCCTTAAGGGAAATAAGCTTCACCTTCGCAGGAGCTTAAAGAAAAGGTTAAAGATGCTGTTAAGCGGAAAGGCAAGGAGCGATTACAGCCTGACAGAATTCGATCTGGTAGCGACTGTAGCGGTAAGCACCTTCCCAATATCCTTTTTCCTTCTTAAGCTCTTCCTGTCGGCAAGCCTTTTCAGGGTCCTTATCGTATTATCCGTCTGGATAGTTGTTATTGCAGCATGCCTTCTTTTTGTCTTCATCGTATACAGGGCAACAACATCCAAGATAGAGTATTCCAAGAGCAGGCACGCGGGTTAGCCCGGCAGAAATCCCGCCCCATCCTATCTATAGATAGGATTATGGCGGGCTTTTCTTGCTTCAATAACAGCATGGAAAAGACAGTGCCGGCTATACATCATGCCATAGTCCAGTCTCTGGCGTAAGCTAAGGTGGGTGATAAAAGAACCTTATCTTTTCCTGAACCCAAACCTGTTATTATAATCCTTATGGTCAAATATATCTAGAACAAAAGCTACAATCTCGACCTTATCACTTTCTATTGCATATATCATTCTCCAGAATAAAGGCAGATTAACAATAAACAGGTTGCTCATATCATACTTCTTTACATAATATCTTGGAATCTCCTTTTTTCTTGCATTATGTCCATAAAATGGATTGTTTTCTATAAAGTCAAACGACCTTTGAATGCCGTTCCACAGCATCATCTCCTCTGAATTTTCAATGCCTTCAGCTTTCTGCTCACCTACAATTTTGAGACCTTTTTCCCAAATCTCATCTTACCCTTAATCCATTTTTTTCTTTTAATCTGCTCTTAGGTTTAAATGCCCAGAGAACCTTATTATCCTGGAATACTATCTTGCCGCTATAGTCCAGATAATCTATAATTGCCATTAAGGTCTGGTGCATTACCTGTTTAGGCAGCATCCTTCTTAATTCAGCTATTGTCATTACTCCCTCTGCGTTTTTTAGGGCATCCTCTACCATGAGGACAGTATTTAATGTTGGGCTTCTCTTAACTGCATATTCTCTTTTCTTTAATTGTAACAAATGCATTTTCATCACCTTTTTGGATATCAGCTGATACATATATCAGCTGATATATAAACTTTTTGGTTCATCCTTTTTCATAATCATACCTCAGGAGATCCTGAACCTTCCCAAGAGGATGACGATATTACAAAGAAACTATTTGACGCAGGAGAATTATTGAACATTAAGGTATTAGATCATGTAATTATAGGAAAAAATGAGTTTTATAGTTTCAAAGACCAAAGCTAATTATTTCATTCTTTTTACAATATTCTGCATCTTCTTTTCTTTATGGGTTGATGCATAGAAATAAGCTTCATCTCTTGTTTCTTCTGTGATGAGAATTGTGACTTCTCCGATATGGCTTCTGCCTGTTCTTCCTTTTCTTTGGATGCCTCTTATTTCAGAGGGCACTGGCTCATAGAAAATAACTTTATTGACGTTTGGGATATCTATTCCTTCTTCTGCAACAGAAGTGGCAATGAGAATGTTTATCTCCCTGTTTCTAAATTTCTCGATTATTTCCTTTTGCTCTTTTTGGTTCATCCCTTTGACAGTACCTTGCTTTGCCTGCCCGACAAAACGATGAACTTTTGCTCGAGGTATTTCTTTTAATGCATTCTCAATTGAATCAATTGTATTTCTGTATTGAGTAAATATCAGAATAAGAGAATCTTCTTCTTTTTGAAACTGATCTTCAACTATGTTTCTTAATATTTTTAGTTTTGGATGAGAGATAGCTATATCTTTTTTTGCCAGCTCAATTCCACTTTTTAGAAGATCATGTTTTAGAAACATTTGCTCTGATCGTGACAGCTTCTTTTTTTCTTTAAATTTCTCAACATATTTTAGAAATGATTCAATGCCTTGTGTTTCGATTAATTCAAGGCAATGGTAAGCCTGCAGCAAGACTGCCTGATTATTGTATGTGGCAAAAGCATAAGGGCTTCTTCCAAACCTTTTCTTGATGCTCATCCTTGCTCCAAGAATATCTTTTTTTGAGATGTAATCAGGCTTTTTATAAGTAAGGATTCCTAATTTATTGAGCTTTGCTATTTTTTCAAGAAAGAGGTCATGGAGTGGCTTTTGGACTTTCCTTAAGCCTTCATCCATGGGCACCTTAATCCAGTCAAGCTTAATGTCCTTGATAAAATCTTTTACATCCAAATCGTCTCTTACTCTGCTCTCGACATTCTTGATATTCAGGTTTTCAAATATTTGGCTAATCTTTTTCTTTCTTGAGCCGGGAGAAGCAGTAAGCCCCAAGATTAGCTTATTAAATCTCTTAGCAATTTCAACATAGGCATAGTTTTCAACTGCTTTATGCATTTCATCAAAGATTACAAGATCAAATCCATCCAACTTGTAAAGCTCGTTTTCTAAATCATTTTTTATGGTCTGAGGCGTTGATATGATTATTAATCCTTCTTCAAACAGATTCTTTCTTTTTTTAGGGGGAATGCTTCCAGAGAGCATCATAATCTTTTCTTCATCTACTTTAAGAAACTTTTTGCAGCTTTCATAGTGCTGCATGACTAGGGGCTTTGTTGGCGCAAGAAACAATATCTTTTTTGGCAGGACTTCTGCAATAACAAGAAATGCAATGATTGTTTTTCCAAGCCCTGTCGGAAGAATGACTGCTGTGTTTACTGATGAGGCACTTTTAGCAATATCAGTCTGATACTGTTTTGAAAGAATTATTTTCTCTTTAATATATCTATGAGTAACAAATTCATCCTTGCCGTACTCCGGCGAGTCTTCCCTGAACATGAATAGTTTTGTTTGTGCCATTTCATCCTTTTAAATCCCAGAAGTCTGTATTTCTATCCATAAGATATCCAAGATGTTTCCAGGAGACATAGCGTATTCTGTCGTCATAATCCAATTTACAGACTTTTATCTCATCATTCTTCATCATACCATTAAATTCTTTGAAAGAAATATCTGCTGAGCTCATTGAGTTTCTTAGAGCGTCAAATTTCTGCGAGCATTCCTCTATAATGTCAGGATGATTAAAGCATTTTCTGGAACAATAATTTCCCATGTAAACATTGATTGCCTTACCTATTGCTGTATTCTTTTTCTGCTTTAATCTTCCTATTGCAGTCAGAACATATTTTATCTCCCCATAGCTGATATCATCAGGAAGCTTTTCCTTTATCTCTTTGAGAGAATCGCAATTATCAGCTGCTTCTTCAATAGCCTTGATTTTATCTTTGCTTAATAATTCTGATAATTCTATCTTTTTTTCTTCCAAAAGTCGTCTTAGATGATTTTCAATGGTAGAAAAAGCCAGCTTTCTCTTGTATGCAATTTCAGGCATAGAATTTCCTTGTTTGAATAAGTTTAATGTTTGATTCAATGACTCTTTATATTCATCTTTCTGATTCATCTTCTTCAAACTCATCCAAATTTCCAATATATTCCTTTCCACCGATAATATAGACCTTTCTTGGCTTGCCTTTTTCTTTAAGGTCTTTACCAAGACAGCATTTTTTGTATTTCTTTTCAGAACCGCACCAGCAAGGCTCATTTCTGCCAAGCTTTCTTTTCTCATCATATCGCTTCTCTGAATTATCAATTATCCTGTCCATTTCATCTTCAAACCCTTCTGGGTCTTCAAGCTGCCAGATAGTATCCCTTAGTTCAATATGGGCATGTTCAGATAGATGATCCATTTCTTGAATTTCTTTTAAGATAGGCAGTACCTCATTTTTTCCTTGCTTAGAAAAATCATGAGTAAAGTGGTCTATAGGAAACCATTCTTTGTATTCTGATGTGTTTTCCAGATACTGATTTGTATAATGCAGCATAAAATCATAGGCTTCATCGTCAGCGGTTTCAGTTAAAGAAGAAACAAGGTACATCAAATATTTCTTATTGTCAAAATGTTTTTTTAACTCTAAAATTAATGGCTTAATCGCCGGCCTGCCAATATTATTCAACCCGTACATAGCCTCTTCGCACCCTTCCCAATAATCTCCGTCTTCATTCAAAACAATGTATTCAATTAGGAATGGAATAGATTTCTCACTCTTTATTTCTTTTAAAATCTCAAGAGCAAATAAGCAGCTCCACGTTTCTTCATTCTTTATTAGCTCATGAAGCAAGTCAAGAGCTGGCTCTCCAATCTCGATAAGCTTCTTAATTATCGGATTAAACCTTTCTTTAATGGTTTTGTACTGCAGTTTATATCCGTCTTTGTTGTCATATTTTTTCAGTTCCTGAATTAAGGTGTTTAGTTCGTTCATTTTCTAAATTATCTGGACTTCCAGATTGCCTTTGATGTAACCTATATGTATCCCCCTTTTTTTGAGATTAGATTTTAATGTTGATGATGTCCTGAATAGTTTCTCATTTTTTTGGATTGTCTTGATAATGTAATCATCTCCAAACTTTTGTCTGAAATAGCTTAAGATATCAACCATTTCTGTCCAGTGCTTATCCTCTAAAAGATTTTTTACATTCTTGAGAAAGTTATTTGTTGTATTTTTATCAAGCTCAAACAAACGTTCTAACAATATTTTGTTTTGTGAAAATTCTTCTTTAAAATCTATTAATTGCTTAATAAACTTGTAATCATCTATTTGTTTGGCCAAAAATCGGATATGCTTTTCATTATAATTCTCAAGAAAATCATTTTGTAGGAATTTTTTAGCAGTCTTTTTATCTTTGAAGTTATGTTCAATAAATACATCAACTATATCCGACAGTTTTCTATCAAGAATATGATAATTGTCCGGTACTATTCCTGTAAATTCTTGCAGGTTGTCAATAATCCCTTTAAAATCATCCTTGTAAACTGCAACAATGAACAAGAGTTTCTTATCTTTGATGTGTTTTGCGATTTTCTCCGCAAGTTCCATTTTGTGTGATGGCAAATAATATATGGAATTGATATTGTTCTTTGTAATTGCCTGTTGTATCTCGTTCAGATCTGGATTTTCCAAATTCAGCAGAAAATTCATAAACTGCTCTTTAGAGAAAGCAGATTTAATAATCTCTTTAAATTTAATTAGCTTTTGAGAACCATAGATTATGTCATCATGCAATGCACCAATCTTTAAGGCTTGCTTAATCTCTTTTTCATTTGTAATATTATTTACTAACTCTTCTTTTAATTTTGATTCAAAATCATATAAAACATCTCCTTCATCATAGGAATCATAATAATCTTCATATATTTTATCAAATACATCATCTTCGTTTTCAAACAAATAGTTAAGCATCCGCATAAGCTGATCAAATGTGAAAGATGAAGCTATTTTTTCAGCTTTATTCATCTTTGAATATGAAAAATCATCAATAAAGTCATTTACAAAAGATTCAAAATTAGTTGATTTCTTCAGGTCAAAGCTTAAAGCAATATCAGGATTATTATGTAGATTATCAACAATAATCTTTACAAGTTCTCTTTTGCTTAACGAGTTCAAATGTTCAATGAATTTGTCAGCATTAATAGAATCTCCTTCTTCATGCACAAGAAGAGTCGCAACAGCATGCTTGCAGTTTGTTCCATAAGGGCAAGAACAATCACCATGTAATGATTTAAGGTCAACTTTTGTTTTGTATGTGGAAGTGCCTTCAACTTCAGAATAAAGAAAACCGCCTATCTTGATGCAGTAATTGACATTATGGGTATAACGCTCTCCTCTTTCAATGATCTGCGAACCATAAACGTTATTTAGCTTCATTCTTATTCTCCTTTTCTTAAGAGATCAGCAACATAAGAACTCCTATTCTCACTGTTATTCTTTAATCCATTTTTTTCAAAGTATTCCTGCATAACAGTTGCATTTATTGGCACGTCTTTGACATGATAGCCTTTTGATTCTATGTCTTTCTTTAACTTCTGAGTATGCTCAAGCATCTCTTCATAATTTTTAAAACCGCTATCATCCACACTATTACGGCATTGGATCTGCCAGTCCGCTTCTGTATAGAAGGGAATGCCTATTGCTGATCTTTTGGGTTTGTCGTTTTGATTCGTAGGATCCCCTCTTAAGTTTGAGTTAAGAAATCTCTTTAACCATTTGATATAGCTCTCATTCTTCCGTGTTCTTCCTTCCACTTCATGAATCAACCAATCAAGTAAGGCATTAACTTCATTGATCGTGAGTCTCTTTTGCTGTAATGCCCTGCTCATCCCGTAGACAATAGCAAACTCTAAGGCGTCTTCCTCTGATCTTGAAGGCTCATATAGTGGATTTTCTTTAAGTGTTTTCAGTGCACACAGTATGTCTTGATCTTTTGTTTCTGGGTTTGCCACCACAAAACTGTGAAGAATCATTTCTACACTGGCTAATACATGTGAATACTCAGTGAAGTTTTGGGCTATATCTACCTCTTTTTTGTTATCTTCAAAAATAAGTTTTCTAAGCGGGACATATGTATTTGTTATTTTTTTTTGGATTCTTTCCCTATCTGCATCGCTTATTTTCATCTTATCACCAATTGCAGAACCACGTTTTATAATCATCTATAATCTGAAAATTGCAATTCTCATCATTAGATGTAAATTCAACAAGCGGAATAACAACTTGTCTCTCTGGCGTTTTTCCCTCAACTAATACTCCATAAAAATCATCATATGTGTCCGAAAGATCATAAAGCTTGATTGGAATAGTTTTTGAGCTTAAAGGTCCTGTTTCTTTTTCAAAGGTACCTTCAATAGGAAAAACTAATTTTTTCTTTAGGAAATAGAAATATGACTTCATAGCATTATAAGACTTTTCAGGTATTTTATTAGTATCTTTGATATCAAATACTTTCATTATTCTTTTTTCGTCTTCCGAAATTTTATTTTTCATTGGAGTGAACCCCTAAAAGTTGACAAGCAGTTAACGAAATTAAGTATCTGCTTAAGTATTTAAAACCTCCCTTTCAAACTCATCTGGTGGCAAATATCCAATACCAGAATGCAGCCTTTTCCTGTTATAGACAACCTCAATAAATTCTTTAATATTGTTATATGCTTCCTCAAATGTTTTGTATTCTTTTAGATACACCTCCTCTGATTTAAGTGTTTTCATAAAACTCTCAGCAAAGGCATTGTCGTATGGATTGCCTTTTCTGCTCATGCTTATTCTTATACCTAATTCTTTGAGCAGATCAACATATTCATTGCAGGCATATTGTACCCCCTGATCAGAATGATGGATTAATCCATCAATTCCCAAATGTGCCCTTGCTTTAATAGCCATGTCAAGAGCATTTAATACAAGCCTTGCATCGATTCTTCTGCTTAACTCCCCCTATAACTTAACTAAAAGAGCCTTCGGCTTTGATGTAAGAACTTCCCTGGATGTATGTTCTCTAAGGCTCTTATGAGCTTGAAGGAACAAAGATATATCCTAAATGTTTTTACTGCTTCTGCCCCTTACAGAAATACTCGCATGGGACGGCATTCATCCCACGAATATCCTCAGAAATTGTAAATTTCTGGGAACTTAGAAACCTTCGGTTTCCAAGTAATTCGTGGGTATTCTGCCTAACTTTTTATAAAACTATATGAATATTTCCTGGATAATTAAGTAAATTGGATATGGCTGCTGCCTATAACCTGCAGTTTGGGGTATCAATCTAGATTTACAGGCAAAAAACAGTAAGAACCAGGATCCTTTGCAAAAAATTCAAAAAAATTTACATCAGCCCCTACCCCAACAGAAAATCAGAGATTTTCTTAGTGTAGTAAATTACTTCGTAATTTATACACAACCCTAAAGGGTGGGGATTGTTCGGGGCTGATATTTTGATGTAAATTTTTAGGAAATCAGACTGGCATTCATCCCCATCCATATGATGAAAATGCAAGCATTTTCAGCAAATTAGAAATCCGAAGGATTTCCAATTAATGAAGGGGATTTCTGCCAGTCTAATTTAAGAACATAATAAAAACCGAAAGTTATATAAACTACCAGTGCACATATATGCACCGTGAGTGCATATGGAGGATATAACCAAAAACGAGATCCATTTCCTGCTGAAGCTGTTCAAAAGCCCGGAAAAGGAGTACAACGCCAGAAACATCTCTCTTGAGCTTGGACTGAGCCATACAGGAACCTTAAAAATTGCAAAACGGCTGGAAAAGCAGGAGATAATAGTTTCAAAAAAGGTGGGCAATGCAATACTGTACAATATCAATAAAGATAATGTTCACGCAAAAAAATACATCTTATTCCTTCTGCAAAGGGAGGCTTCCACAACGCACCCCTACATCAAAAGGTGGATTACAGAGCTGCAAAAGGTCTCAGAAGCAGACGTCATCATCCTGTTCGGTTCTGTCTTGAGGAAAAAGGAAAAAGCAAGGGATATAGATGCCCTTTTTATAACAGATAATAAAAGGATAAGGAAATTAGAGAGAGAAATTGAAGGCATAAACCTAATAAATATAAAAAGAATCCATCCTGTTTTCCAGTCAGATGAGGATTTTAAGAGAAATATAGCAAAAGGTGATAAGGTTGTTCTCGGTGCTGTTAAGGGAATTGTCGTAAAGGGCGCATCTGATTTGTGGAGGCTTATGCAATGAGTCAGGCAAGTAATCACCTTCAGTGGTGTTTGAATAAAGCGAAGAAGGAGATGGAGAAAGAAGGAAAACATAGGGGATTGATTAAGTCAAAGCCGGACAAAAAGAAAGCAGGAGAACATATAGTTAAGGCAGAACATTACCTGAAAGCTACTTTGTGCCTGCAGCAAAACGAGTTTTCTGATTTATGCGCAAGTTCTCTTTTTTATGTTATCTACCAATCACTTCTGGCAATAGCCGCCAAATTCGGCTACGAGTCAAGAAATCAGACATGCACATTTGCGTTAATTGAAACATTGATAGAGAACAAGCAGATAGATCTAAGTATTGATACCTTAAAAAAGATAGTGGATACACAGGAAAAGGATGGGTCATCCTGCATAAATATTCGGGAAGAGTACCAGTATGGGACCGGGCTGTCTCTTGAAACCAGTGTTTATAATAACCTCTTGGACTTGGCAAAAGAGGTGATGGAAAAGGCCAAGACGATAATAGAGATAGATTAGGTTTACATGAAATGAAAAACTTTCCTAATCATCATCCCTTATTATTATCCCCTTCCATATCTTCCTTGCCTTTTCCAGGCGCTCAAAGCTTCCTGTGTCCATCCACTGCCCTGAAAAAGGAAACCCCCTTAGCCTTCCTTCCTCAGCCAGCTTGGGAAATATCTCCTTCTCAAGCATGCAGAACTTCCCTTTCGGTATCATCTCGATAACCTCTGGCTCGATGATATAGAAGCCTGAATTAATCAGGTTGGATGGAGCCTCTGATCTCTTCGGCTTTTCCAGGAATTCAAGTATTCTCGACCCATCAAGCCTTGCAACCCCGTACTTGGAAGGGTCATCGACAGATGTCAAAGCAATAGTGGCAAGCGCCTTCTTCCTCTTATGCAGCCTGAACATCCGTGGTATGTTTATGCACTTCAGCTCATCCCCGTTAGAAACGATAAAGCTGTCTTTCAGCATATCCTTAGCTAATCTTAAAGGCCCTGCAGTGCCTAACGGCTTGTCAGGATCTTCCTCCACATATTCCACATTCATCCCAAACCTGCTTCCGTCTGTAAAATGATCCCTGATCTTATCACCTAAGTAGCCCACAGAAAGTATGACATCCCTTATGCTGTACTTCATAAGCAGCTCAAAAAGCCATTCTATAAGCGTCTTCCCGTTTACATCTATGAGCGATTTTGGTGTGGTATAGGTTAACGGCCTCAGCCTTGTCCCTTTTCCGCCTGCTAGGATAAGCGCCTTGCCTGGGATAGAGACACCCAGAGCATCCTCTAATATCTTCTCTATCTCCTGGCTCCTGTTCCTTATCTCATCCCCGTCAACCCTCTTGTCCAGCTGCCTTATCAGCTCCTCGTTAAGGGTTATCGTTATCCTTTCCTTCATCTCAAGGCTTCTTTATTAACCTATTATATAAAACTTTCGTTTTTTGTATGATAATGTATGATAATAGAAACATTTAAATATAAGCGGGTTTCCCAGCTTTCTGTTGTGATAACATGGCTATAACCCATGAGAAGAAAAAGCAGATTGCTGTCCTGACAGGCGGTGGCGACGCTCCTGGCCTGAATGCAGTAATCAGGGGGATAACATTTAAGGCCAAAAAGCTCGGTTACGATGTTCTTGGGATATTAGACGGATGGAAAGGG
>JAHWHQ010000040.1 GCA_019323195.1 Candidatus Woesearchaeota archaeon
CTAAAGCTATAGAATTATTATTGCTAGAAGCTAGATCATATCTGCTTGTCTGGTTGACTTTGACCGCTAACGCTTTACGAAAAGTGTCCAAGCGGTGGCTTAATGATTTTGGTCTGCTTCTTAGCTCTTTTCTTAAGCTTGAATAGAAATAAACATTACGTGCATAAGAAGGTTCGTGTTTGTCCCACCAGTCACCGCTCTTTAACCGCTATAGACTGGTGGAAAGAGGAATTCTAGTAAATATTTCCTCTAATGCATCAAGTGTCTTTTTATCCCTTGCTTCTTGAAATGGATTATAATCCAACATATAAACCACCTAATCTTAAATAATCAATTATATTTATTAGAATAAAACACCAGTTTCTTTATAAATCATTCTATTCTAAATACTCTTTAGTAGTAATGTATTGGAATCTCCTGACCAAATTGAAACTGGAGTTATGATGGATAATTAAATTATCATTGAAATACTAGTTCTGAAAACAACAAAAAAACATAAGCTTTAAATTATGTTATATAATACCATATGGTATGGCAGAACTAATACTTTAAGCACAAGCACCGCCATAAGAACTACATAAATGAAAATAAAAAACATTACAGTTGAGATAAAACCATTTAAGGACGTATTAAAAGAAACGGCAGAGGTAATGGGAAAAATAAAGAAAGGAAGCTATGTAAAGCCAAAAAAAGGCTTAAGCTTTGGAGGTGTGGAATCATTTAGGGAATTTTTTACCCCTAAGAGGATTGAGCTTTTGCAGATTATAAGGCATAAACAGCCTAAATCAATATATGAATTAGCAAAATTGACAAATCGAGAGATTAAAAGCATTGTCATGGACATCAAGATACTTGAAAAATATGATCTGATAGACACAAAGAAGGTGCCTGCAAAAGGAAAAACAGGCTATAAGGTAAGGCCGGTTTTTGATTATGACAAGATAACAGTAGATATTGCTATGTGACTGGCTTTGCAATTTAATAGAAGGATAGAAGATTATATTAATTAAATTATTTATTAAACAACTTCTTTATTCTCTGTGAATGCAGGATCTTATCCAATACCTTGAGAAACTGCTCACTCTGCTCAAGAGGAAGAGTAATAGAATGCTCATGAACCCATTCATTTTCTACTTTCTTCTTTTTCTGTATTAATAAATACCTCCCAAAATCATTCTCCAGAACATCAAACCATATTGTCCTGTTATTATAATCTAATTTTTCAAAATCAAAATGCTGGATTCTATGATTAGGGTAGTAGACCTTTGTAACCCCAAACTGCTTCATATAGATTTCATTCTCTAAAATCAACATCTGCAGATGTTTTTCAATAGCCTTTCTGGAAAAGCCTGTTCCTTTAACTATCTGGGTCATTGTCAGACCTTTAGGATTGTTCCTGAGAAACTCAATTATCTTGCTGTGCAGTATCTTCTCTTTTTTTGCAGGATATAATGCCATAACTTATATTAAGAACCGAAAACTTTATATATCTATTGTTCTTTATGTTCATTACATATATTGATTACCAACAAAAAGAATAAGATTATTGGTTGCAGGAAAATGGAAATAAGATTTCAAAACATCGGATGGAAAAGCAGGATAACACAGAAAAGGTCTACTTTGGGCATTTCTATAAATAAACTGGTTGCTACTGGTTGTAGCCTTGAAAAAGGTCAGGCATTATATTGTTATCTAGCTGAGGATGAGGATAAAAGAGCAATCATGGTAGTTTATTTAGATGCCAAAGAAAAAGGTATAAAGGTGGGGTCTCCTAATCTCCTATGGAGAATAGCTGAAGACTATCTTCCTTATATGGAGTCTGGATTAAAAGCCTGAATAGTATAAATCCAAGCTGCACAGCACTAATGATCATACTATAATTCATATTAAAATATTCTAAATGTGTTGTGTATGTTTTTGTGGGTGCAAAAACACACGTACTAGTTATTTAAATAAGGTACATCCAACCAAGTTGATGCTCAAAATAAAAGATGGAGGTTGAGAAAATGAAACTTGGGGAGGCATTAAGCAAATTAAAAAAAGAGAAAAGCAGGCTGGCAAGATTGATCCTATTAAGAAAGGAGAATGTATATGTAGAAAAAGGCAAAAAAACGAGGTTTGACCCTAAGAAACTATCTAAAGAGATAGATACAAAAATAGAAAATATCAGAAAACTAAAGATAAGGATACAGAAAACAAATTTGGATACTTTAGCTGCAGGAGAAGGCATATCCCTGGCTGAAGCCATAATCAAGGTCAATGATTTAAGGAGCAGGTTAGCCAATCTAAGCAGTTTGTTTGAAAGGAAAAGAAGCTATCTCTTCGGGGATAAAGAGGAGAAGGAGATGATAGCTCAGATTGATGAACTTGAGATAGAGGATGAAATAGAAAAATTAGAGATTAAAAAGCTCCAGCTGGACAATAAGATACAGATGGCTAACTGGACAACCCAACTTATTGATTAGGCTTATCTATCCTAGATAGGTAAGATTGCCGGCAGTTTTGATGGTAAGCATGGGCGTGCAGGGTTTATTTTACGCACACTATTGTGTATAAGATAAGCACTACACACAAGCTTCATAGCCCAAAATGGAAACAATGCTGGGATGTGATGTCTTAAAGATAAAGGATTAAAACTCTGTGCTTAAGGATTAAAGCTTAAGACTCATATACCTATGCTTTTCCCTCTTAGCTGCTGGCAGTTTGTTTCTAAACAAGATTAGAGAAAGACAAAAATAGATTATAATTTGTTTGTCTTTCTATATTTAGTAGCGGCTATTTATTATAGTATATAAATTATGAAATAATTTTATACTCCAGAAATGCGTTAGCATTTCTCGTAACTTACTTTAGTCCGCTACTAGATTTCCAAAAATTTTATAAAACCTTCTTCCCATTTCTAACGCAGATGGACCAGAAAAAGGAGATAAAGAAGATAATAGAGAGAAACAAGAGGGTTGAAGCGGACAAGGCATGGGAAACAAGCCTTACCAGAAGGCTGATTATATCTGTGATGACATATCTCCTTATAGTGCTTTTTTTATGGGTCAATAAGATGCCGAATCCATGGCTGAATGCGCTTATCCCTGCGATTGCCTTTATCCTGTCAACACTTACGCTTCCTTTCTTCAAAAGATGGTGGTTAAAGCAAAGGAGAGATTAAAATGCCGAAAAAAACAGACATAGGAGGACAGGCTGTCATAGAAGGCGTCATGATGCGCTCTAAAAGGGATGTTGTTACAGCTGTAAGGAAAAAAGGGAAGATAGTATATAAGAAAGACAGGCTGAAGAAAAAGCCAAAATTTCTTGAATTATTCTTCATAAGAGGCATCGTAAACCTTATCGAGATGCTTGTTATCGGGATCAAAACACTGAACTGGAGCGCTTCCCAGCAGGTTGAGGAAGAGGAGGAAGAGCTTAGCAGCTGGACAATCCTGTTGACGATGGTGGTTGCCTTTGCATTTGCCACTGTGCTGTTCCTTTTTCTGCCCTATGCATTGACATACCTTGTAGGAATAAGGGAAAACAGAAACCCAGTATGGTTCAACATAATAGACGGCCTGATAAAGGTAGGGATATTAGTGCTTTATGTCTATCTGATCTCACTTATGAAGGACATAAGAAGGGTTTTCCAGTACCACGGAGCAGAGCATAAGGCTGTCGCCTGCTATGAGGACGGCAAGAAGCTTACTCCAGAGAATGCAAAAAAATACTCTACCCTTCATCCAAGGTGCGGAACAGCCTTCCTGATGATAGTGATAATAGTGAGCGTATTTCTTTTCTCGTTCATACCGATAATAGTAAAGTCAGTATATCCGGGAATAGACAGCCTTGGCAGCATGTTAAGAAGGATTATATATTTTGCAGTAAGAATAATGTCCCTTCCAATAGTTGCAGGCTTTTCCTATGAGGTATTGAAGCTGGGGTCAAAAAACCAGGATAACCCTATCTTAAGGTTCATGACAGCCCCTGGCCTGTGGATCCAGAAGATAACCACCAGGGAGCCGACAAAGAAGCAGCTGGAGGTTGGGATAGCAGCCTTGAAGAAGGTCTTGAAGAAGGGTTGAATAAAGTTTATCCCTAATCCACAATGGAAATCTATGAACCAGCAGAAGACTCGTTTCTCTTGAAAAAGCACATAAGAAAGCATGCAAAAGGCATTGTCCTAGACATAGGTACAGGGACAGGGATACTGGCAGAAGAGGCTGCAGGCTCAAAAAAGGCAGTGAAGGTCTTTGGCGTAGACCTAAACGAAGAGGCGGTAAAATACTGCATAATAAACCAGAAGAGCAGAAAGATAGTATTCGCGGTCTCCGACCTTTTCAGCCTGTTTAAACTAGACAGGAGGTATAAGGGGATGAAGTTTGACACTATAATCTTCAACCCGCCATACCTGCCTGATGATAAGAGGGTAAAAGACCTGGCGCTGGACGGCGGGAAAAAAGGCTATGAATTAATATGCAGGTTCCTTAATGAATCAGAAAGGTTCCTTAAGCCCAGGGGAAAGATACTTCTGCTCTTCTCATCATTAACAGGAAAAGAGAAGCTGGACAAGTTCCTGACAAAGAACAAGTGGAAGTTCACAGAGCTGGAAAAGGAGCATATATTTTTTGAGGATTTATTTGTTTATATGGTAGAGAGATAAATGGTATATATTAAGCTTAATCAAGGTTGTTGCCAAAATGATGGGGGTCATCAATTTGTGAGGCTTCTTAGGTTTTCTCTTTAAGTCGACAAGGGGGATGTCCCTTACGGGGAATGTCGACCTTCAATAAACAGAATAAAGAGCCGAACCTGATGACCCCCCGACGATAGGAGAGTTTTGGCAACAACCTTATATCCATTTCTTAATACACAAGATAAATCGAAAGCTTTATAATTATTGACTATCATTTTTCCTTTTATATGGACTTCAAAGAAGAGATAATAAAAGTTCTAAAAAAAGAGACCAAAGCTAAAGAGATTAACTTAGAAGTACCTCCTAATCCTGAGCTGGGTGACTACGCCTTTCCATGCTTCAGCCTGGCAAAGGTATTCAGGAAGAATCCTGCTGAGATTGCAGAAGAGCTGGCTAAGAAGATTGCACTTAATAGCATCATAAGCAGGATAGAGGTAAAAGGCCCTTACCTTAATTTCTTCGTTAACAAGGAAAATCTGTCTTCCAGCATCCTTAAGGACATTATCAGCGATAAAGATTACGGCTCCTTGAACTTAGGCAAAGGCAGGAAGATACTGGTTGAGCATACCTCTATAAACCCTAACGCCAGCCCTCATGTCGGAAGGGCAAGAAACGCCCTTATCGGGGACTGCATAGTCAGGATGCTTAAGTTCCAGGGATATAAGGTAGAGACACATTATTTTGTGAATGACATCGGAAAACAGATAGCCATGCTTGTCCTTGGTGCAGAAGGAAAAAGCAGGATAACCTTTGAAGACCTGCTGAAGATATCCGTCAAGATCAATAAAAAGGTCGAGGAAAACCCTGAGATGGAGAAAAAGGTATTTGAATTGCTAAACCAGCTTGAGAAAGGCGATAAGAAGGTTGTAGACAGGTTCAGGAAGGTTGTTGACGTATGCGTCAAGGGGCAGACAAGGATCTTTTCCGAGCTTGATATAAGGTATGACAGCTTTGATTACGAGTCTGATTACCTATGGAGCCGAAAGACAGATGATATTCTACAAAAACTGAAGAAAAGCGGAAAATTATTTACAGATGAAGATGGAAGAAAGGTCCTTGACCAGCAGGGGTTCAACCTTGCGATGAAAAGCCCTGTCCTGGTCCTGACAAGGGCTGACGGAACATCCTTATACCCTCTGCGCGACCTTGCCTATCACCTAGATAAGAAAAAAGGTGAGAGCATAATACTTCTGGGTGAAGACCAGAAGCTATACCATCAGCAGATTACAGCTGCCCTCAGCCTGTTAAAGCATAACGCCCCAAAGGCTGTACATTATTCGTTTGTTCTTCTAAAGGAAGGGAAGATGTCAACAAGGAAGGGCAACCTCGTTCTTTTAGAGGAGTTCATGAAAGAGGCATTGCAGAAGGCCAGGAAAGAGATTAAAAAAAGGCATGGAAGCGTAAAGGATGAGAATGCAAAAAAGATCGCTTATGGCGCGATAAAATATGCCATCTTAAAGGTAAGCTCTGAAAAGAACGTAATATTCAACTGGGGGCAGGCTCTGAATTTTGAAGGCGACTCAGGCCCTTACCTGCAGTATGCCTATGCACGGATATGCTCCATATTCAGGAAACAGAAAAAGAAGCCAGGCAGGGATGTTGATTTCAGCCTGTTAAAGACTGATGAGGAGGTTGAACTGATAAAGCTGCTGGGTAAATTTCCAGGGGTTGTCAAGAGCGCGACAGGGCAGTTAAAGCCCCATCTTATCAGCAGCTACATCTATAGCCTAAGCGCAGGATTTTCCATGTTTTATAATGCCTGCCCTGTGCTGAAAGCAGAGGAAGACGTAAAAAAAGCGCGTTTAGTTTTGATAGAATGCGTCAAAAAAGTGCTTGCCAGCGGTTTAGGCCTGCTTGGGATTGACGTATTGGAGATGATGTAAAATGGACCTGATCTATAAGGTTATTGGGCTTGTAATCTCGCTTTTCCTGTCTGCGTTCTTCTCAAGCTCTGAAACTGCCTTGGTATCCATGTCAAGGCTTAGGGTAAGGCATCTGGTAAAGCAGAAAAAGCGCGGGGCAAAGGCCCTAAAGAAGCTGAAAGACAACCCTAAAAGGCTGCTTATAACAATCCTGATAGGAAACAACCTGGCCAATGTTACTGCATCATCCCTAGCCACCTGGATAGCGATGGATGTATTCAAGGGAAATGCCATAAGCTATGCCATTGGTATCATGACCTTCCTCATACTTGTATTTGGCGAGATAACCCCTAAATCTTTTGCAACCCACCACAACAAAAGGTTCTCGCTGTTTGTTGCAGAGCCAATCCTTATCCTGAGCATTATACTCTATCCGGTAGTCATTATATTCAGCGGCATCACATCATTTCTCCTTAGGGTCTTTGGCTGGGAAAAGAAGAAGAAAGGCCCTGTTGTTACAGAGGCTGAGATAAAGACCATCGTTGAGATGGGTGAGGATATAGGAGCTATCAAGAAAACCGAAGAGGCCCTTATAAAGAACGTCTTTAAGTTTGATGACATTGAGGTAAGGGACATAATGACCTCTAAGAAAAGGGTGTTCAGCCTGGAGTATGAGGAAA
>JAHWHQ010000003.1 GCA_019323195.1 Candidatus Woesearchaeota archaeon
ATGTTTCTTATGCTGTTATATCAGCTTAAGAGGATGCTGTCAAAGAAAGGGAGATACCCGATAAGAAAAGCAATATACGATATATTCAGCATAAAAGTGATTGTTATACTTACTGTTTCTTAGCTTATAATATCAGAAACAATAGAGTTGAAGTAGTCAGAGCTATGCTGAGTATGGAAGAAGGGATAGAAAACATCCTCTGATTTAGGACAGCCTATAGGCATGAGGATTAAGAGAAGCATAAGAATGACTAAAAACAATCTTCTGGGAGGGCTTTAAGCTTCAGATGCGGGAAGTCTGTCATTAAGTCTATGATTTAAAGCATGATTTTGAAGTTTTTTGCCAAAAGGTAATTCCCTCTGTCTCTTAAATAGATCCATAAATTTTGCACCACTATAATCCTTATAATTGCCCTTCGAGGGGTAACCTTTCCTAGTATAATCCTCAACAAGAACATAAATAGCATAAATATTGGCAAAACTTCCTCTCGCTTTAGAACCACTATCAGCAGACCTTGTTTTTATATTGAGATATTGAATAATTAAGGCTTTATCAAAAATATCTTGATTTTTACTTTCAAAATTTTCTTTTAAGATTTCAAGAATCCTATCTGAGAATGAGTGACTCTTTCTTACCATTATACGCCTCCAGAGTTATTTGTGATTTGGCCCCTATTTTCTCTTTTTGTACATTATTCAATCTTTTTATGCCAACATTAAAATAATCTTGATCTAACTCAATACCAATTGATTTCCTATCTAATTTCATAGCAACCACTGAAGTGGTAAATGTTCCGGAAAATGGATCGAGTATAATATCTCCTTTGGTACTACTTGCTAGAATAATTCTATTTAGCAAAGCTTCTGGTTTTTGAGATGGATGTTCTTCATACTCCTGCATCCTAAACCTAACTCTTGGGATATACCAAACGTTTCCAGGAACTTTTTTACTATTATAAAGAGTGGGTATTGGTTTACGATAATCAATTAATTTTCTTCTTGCACCTGTCTTTGCTTCAACTAAAATTTCATTTGAATTAAAAATATAATTATCTTTATCTTTCACAGCAAAAAGAATTGGTTCATATAAAGAACCATAATACCTCCTTGCTTGAACACCTGAACTATCATAATACCATATTATTCTTGACATTACGTGCATCTTTTTTCTTAAAAATATATCAAAGAAAGGTATAAATTGTGTTGCACCCATTAAATACATTGATCCATTTTTTTTAAGTTTTTTGATACATAAATCAATCCATTCGTAGCACCATTCTAAATATTTTTCATCACTTTCCCATTTGTATGTACATCCATTAAAATTTTTACCAATATTGTAGGGTGGATCTACAAAAATAAGACTAACTAGATTATTAGGTATTGATCTTAATACCTTAAGTGCATCCCCTCTTATTAATTTATGTCCATCAATATCAAAAGTATTCATAACAAGAATAAAAGGAAGCTCTTATTTAAATATATTTCTTTAATTTCTCATTCTAAAGACCTTTTTAGAAGTAAACTAATATTGATGGTATAAAAAGATAAATCACCCCTTTTTATTTTGTGCTTTTCGATGGATTTATATAGAACCGTTATAAGAATAATTTTATGACGTCTAAAAATAACCATATTACTGAAAGATGCTATGAAAAGGCTAAAGATACTATTAGAAGATGCTCTACCAAATACGGGCTTTATGCCTCTGGAGGGAAAAGGGGCTATAAGGGCGTGTGGTCGAGAGACAGCATGATCACCCTGATAGGGGCAAGCTCGGATAAAGATGGGCTTTTTGAGGAGCAGTTCAGGAAAAGCCTTACTACGCTCGGAAGGCGCCAAAGCAGGCTCGGACAGATACCTAATGCTGTCTATAAATTAGAGAGAAAAAAGCCTGTGGTGGATTTCCTTTCTATCGACTCAACATTATGGTTCATTATCGGGCATTATATATACAGAAAGAGGTATGGAAGCAGATTATTCAACAGGTATAAAAAGAGGATCGAGAAGGCGGTTACATGGCTTTCCTACCAGGACATGGGGGAGGACATAATGCTTGAGCAGCTTCCTACAACAGACTGGCAGGATGCATTCCCGCATAAGTACGGGAAGACGATAAATACGCAGGCACTTTATTATAAGGTTCTCGTCCTTACAGGAAAAAAGAAAACAGAAAAAAAACTGAAAAGAAACGTTAATGATGTTGAAGAAACAAGGTTATGGAATGGTAATTTCTATTACGCCTACAGGTGGAAGAACCACAGGAAATACAAGGAGATAGGAGACTGGTTTGACTCGCTTGGAAACCTGCTTGCAATCGTCTTTGAGCTGGCTGACAGGGAGAAAGGGGAAAAGATTATCTCCTATGTACAGAAAAAGAAGATAAACATGCCTTATCCTGTCAAGGCAATATTTCCGCCTATAGATAAGGGGAGCGAGTACTGGAAGGACTATTACCTTGATTGTGATGCAGGAAACCCGAACCATTACCTCAACGGCGGGATATGGACCTACATAGGGGGCTTTTACGTCCTTGCGCTGATAAAACTAAAGAGATACAAAGAAGCTGAAAAGGAGATGGAGAAGCTGGCAAGGGCCAACCTGAAATCAAACCATTTCCCTGAGTGGATTGACCCGATAACAAATAAATCACACGGCATATTCCAGGCATGGAACGCCGGGATGTACATCCTTGCATATAACTCATTAAAGAAAAAGAAGCCCTTAATCTAGGCCCAGCTTCTTTTTTGTCGCGTCCACCATTACCTTCGAGGTATGCCTGTAATCAAAATTCTTAACCGCATGTTCCCTTCCCAGGTTACCCATCTTCCCCCTTAACCCGTCATCTGCCAGAAGCTTAAGGGTGAACTCCCTTAGATCGTCTATGTCTGCACGGTATGCAAATGTCTTCGGCTCCTTGAACTTAAGGACCTTTTTCCTTTTGAAGCCCATTGAAGGATAGACCCATTCCTGATTAAGGACTATCTCCTCTGAAACCTTGGCAAGCAACCCTGTCCTGTTATGGAGTATTGTCTCGCAAGGGCCCATCTTATTTATCGAGATGACAGGCTTGCCGCATGACATGGCCTCAACCTGGATCATACCAAAACCCTCTATCCTTGAGGGGGCTGCATAGATATCTGCGGCATTTATGAGATGAACCATGAAGTCCTGGCTGAACTCGTCATCCACGAAAATAATCTTGTCCAATATCCCAAGCTTCTTTGCAAGCTTAACCTCGTGCTCTCTCCATTCGGCTGAATGGTCGCTCGGCCAGGCCTTGCAGACATACTTCCAATCCTTAAATTCCTTATCCACGCCAGCAAGGGCCTTCATCATCTCCTGCGCTCCTTTCGAAGTAACATCTCCCCCGATAGTAAGAATCATCTTCTCATTATCCCTTACACCCAGCATCTCCTTCACTGACTTATTGTATTCAGGATTGTCCGTAGGCTTGAACATGTCGGTATCTATACCTATATGCATAGGCATGATCTTGCTTACGTTAACGCCGTCCCTCTTATAGATCTGCCTGACCCATTCGCTTGTTGTGAACATGATGTCAAGGCTGTCAAACTCGTCGTGATAATTTGCAACCCAGCCGTCTGCATTAAACCACGGGACAGGCCTAACGCCGTGCTCCAACGGCTCCCTTACAACCTCAGGAACATTTCCCCAGAATCCTATTCCAAAAGCAACATCAAGATTATAGTATTTCAGATAAAAATCTTTCTGAGTGCGTCCCCTGAAATGGCAGGGCACTACCGCCTCGCCGGAATGTAGGATGCCCTTGTACAGAGCATCTCCCTGCAGACTTTGTCCGTCCGGCTCAGGGGGATAAGCATAAAGCACTGTGCATCTCATATTGCCTCTTTGATCTTGAACGCTTCGGTATTGCCGCAGTAAAGATCTTCAACGCTGTTTTTATTAAATCCATACAGTTTTTGTATGATTTTTTTCTTCTTTTTGAAATAAATATCCTTCAGGTATATAAACTTATTTGATTTTTTATTTGCGCAACACAGCTTTCCTTCCTTTTTGTAGGAAAAGAAGAAAACCTTTTTGGCTGACAAGACTTTTTCGTCCAGCATTTTTGTCACTGCCTTATTGACGTCCTTGTGGCGCTTATGCCCGTACTCGCCGTTTTCCCCGTGGGTGAAAATGTAATCATAATCTTTCTCTGAATGCTGCTTAATCCTTTTAACAGCCTCGCTGACAGGGATGTCATTCAGCTTTTCATCCTCGAGGTCAGACATGAAGCATTTTGCCTTGAAGGCCCGGCAGACTTTTTTGAACCTGGGAGCACGGTCCTCGTCATCCCTCCTGCAGAGGCTTATTATGGTAACGTCCCAGTTGTCCATGTTGCTGAGGAGGGTTCCACCAACCCAGATTGTTTCATCATCAGGATGAGCAACGATCACCAAAACTTTTTTTTTTCATCAGGCATCACAAAAATATTTGCTAAACAAGCCCTTTTTACTGATTATTAATCTATCAGAAACCAAATATTTATAAATATATTCTTTTTTAATGCATGGATGGGGGATGAAGAGGCATCTTGGATACTTTGTATGGGGACTTTTCCTCCAAGGGAATGCGGCATAGCTACATTCACCAAGGACCTGACTACAGCAATCGATAAACAATTTTCTAATTCTGTAAAAACAAAAATACTTGCAATGAACCATAACTCGACGAACGCATACAATTACCCGAAGAACGTAATTTTCCAGATAAACGACGCGGACATACAGGAGTACATCGATACCGCTAAAAGAATCAACAGGATCGACAGGATCAAGCTGGTCTGCATCCAGCATGAATTCGGAATCTTCGGCGGAGAGTACGGAAGCTACCTGATAGCATTCCTGGAGATGATCAACAAGCCGGTCGTGATAACGTTCCATTCCGTCCTTCCAAACCCAAACGAGAGACTGAAGAAAGTTGTCCAGACGCTGGCAGAGAAATCTGAATGCATAGTGGTAATGGCAAATGCAGGGGAAAACATCTTAAGGGAGGAATACGGGATAAAAACAGATATCGAGGTAATACCGCACGGGATACCAACCGTGGAATTTATCCCAAGCATAAGAGAAAAAAAAAGGAAGGGGTACAAGGAAAATATCCTGCTTTCATCGTTCGGAATGATCAGCAGCGGGAAAGGATATGAGACCGTGATCGAGGCGCTTCCGAACGTTGTCAAGAAATTTCCAAACCTGCTGTACCTCATCATAGGGGAGACGCATCCGATAGTAAGAAAGAACGAAGGTGAGAGCTACAGAAATCTTATCGAAGAGAAGGTAAAGCAGCTCGGGCTTGAGAAAAACGTAAAATTCTACAACAAGTACATAACACTGAAAGAGATAACAGAGTACCTGCAGGCAACAGACGTCTTCATCTGCTCAAACGTCAACGCTGAACAGATAACGAGCGGAACGCTGGCATATGCAGTCGGAGCAGGAAGAGCGGTCGTATCAACGCCTTTCTTACATGCGAAAGAGCTGATCAAGCCTGAAAGAGGGATACTTGCTGATTTCGGAAACCCGCAATCATTCGAGGAGGCGATAATAAGGATACTGTCTGACCCGAAGCTGAAGAAGAGCATGGAAGAGAATGCCTATGCAAATACAAGGAACATGACATGGGATAATGTTGCGTTAGCTTACAGATCCAGTTTTGACAGGTATGCAGACCTGTCTGAAAAGTATGAGCTTAAGATACCAAAGGTCAAGCTGAGCCATCTGATCAAGCTTACCGATGATTTCGGGATGATACAGTTCGCTAACATAAACCATCCTGACATCTCATCCGGGTATACGCTGGATGACAATGCGAAAGCGATGATAGTATGCTGCATGCACTGCCACCTGTTTAAGGATGACTCTAAACTAAGGCTGGTAAAAAGGTACCTGAACTTTATAAAATATGTCCAGCAGGATGACGGAAGATTATTCAACTGGGTTGATTATGACAGAAACATAAACCTGGAGAACTGGAGCAAGGATGCTCACGGAAGGGCTCTATGGTCACTGGGGTTATTGAGTTCCACAAAGGAAGTTCCACATGAATTAAGGGAGAAAGCCAATAAGATTTTCATGAAGGGGTTAAAGGTGATTGACCAGATCAAATCACCAAGAGCAGTGGCATTCATCATCATGGGATTATATTTCCATGAAAGATCAGAGCAGTCAATAAAGCATACTGACGAGATAATAAAGCTGTCTGATTATCTGACACAGCTTTACAAAAACTGCGCATCCGAGGGATGGGAATGGTTTGAGAAGTACATGACTTATTCAAACAGCAAACTTCCTGAAGCGCTCTTTTATTCATACCTTGCAACAAAAGACAGAAGATACCTGAACATCGCGCAGTCTTCACTTGACTTCCTTATATCTGTGACTTTTGAGGACGGGATATTTACCCCTATCGGGCAGAACGGGTGGTATTTCAAAAACGGGAAGAAAGCGCATTTTGACCAGCAGCCGATAGAGGCAGGATCTATGGTGCAAGCACTTCTCCTGGCAAATGATGTAACAAAGAAAGAGAAGTACAGGGAATATGCTGTCAAGGCATTCCAGTGGTTCCTTGGGGAGAACTCATTAAACCATGTTGTATATGACGAGTCAACCGGAGGATGCCATGACGGGGTCGGAAGGTTCTCGATAAACCTAAACCAGGGAGCAGAATCTACGCTGGCGTACCTTATTGCAACGCTTTCTTTATCCGAGAGTCTGGAAGAGGAATAGGCGTTGTTGAAAATCTCGCTTTGCTTCGGGTTAGCAGTTTCAAAATCCTTAATGTTTAACATTGATTGCTAACGTTCCCCGACGGGGTGGCTAGACGCCATAAATTTTGTTAGACAAAATTTTAAATTGACCCCCCTTGTCAGCTTAAAGAA
>JAHWHQ010000004.1 GCA_019323195.1 Candidatus Woesearchaeota archaeon
CTTGGAAGGAAAGGCAGGCTTGAAGATAAGCATCTTCGGGATAACTTCAGGTTTATAGAGGAGCTTCCTTTTGATTCAGACAGGAAGCTCATGTCTGTCATCTTTAAGAACAGGATAAGGAAGAAGACAGAGGCCTATGTAAAAGGCGCCCCTGACCTCCTTCTTAATGTCTGCAGCAGGGTTGTAAAGAACGGCAGGGTGGTGAAGCTTTCCAGCAAGGACAGGAAGAAGATCATAAGGATGAACAATTCCTTTGCAGGAAAAGCGCTTAGGGTCCTTGCCCTTGCTTACAGGGAGCTTCCTGATTCAGGGAAATATACCATAGCAAACGTCGAGAAAAACCTTGTTTTTGTAGGGCTTGTAGGCATGATTGACCCTCCAAGAGACGGCGTGAAAGAGGCAGTAGAGGAGTGCATACAGGCAGGGATAAAGGTCATGATAATAACAGGCGACCATTCTATAACCACAAAAGCGGTGGCAGAGAAGATCGGGCTTTTTAAGGAAGGAGACATATTATTGACCGGAGAGGATGTCGATAAGATGAGCGATTCCGAGCTTGAGAAAAAGATAGAGCAGGTCAAGATAATCTCCAGGGCTCTTCCTATCCAGAAGCTCAAGATCGTCAATGCCCTGCAGAACAGGGGACATATCGTTGCGATGACCGGTGACGGGGTTAACGATTCACCTGCCCTTAAGAAGGCTGACATAGGGATAGCCATGGGCATTACAGGGACTGATGTCGCCAAGGAGGTTTCAGAGGCTACATTAGTTGATGATAATTTTGCCACTATTGTCCATGCCATAGGTGTTGGAAGGAACATCTACACAACACTTATAAGGTCTGCAAAATTCTTCCTTTCCTGCAACGGCGGTGAGATAACCTCTGTCTTTATAGCAATAATGCTCGGGTTCCCGCTCCCATTGCTGCCATTACAGATCCTTCTTATGAATATGCTCACTGATAATTTCCCTGCCCTTGGCCTGGGTTTTGAGTCTGATGAGGAAGGTGTTATGAAGCGCCCTCCAAGGAACCCTAAGGAGCGCCCTATCTCAGCAAGGCTCTTTGTCTCTATAGTCGTCTTCGGCCTTATCATGGGCCTAGGCACATTTTACATGTTCCTCCACTATAAGGACATTAGCCTTGTCAAGGCCCGGACAATAGCCTTCACGACATTGGTGATGTTCCAGATGTTTGCGGTCATAAGCAGCAGGTCCCTGCTTCCGTCGCTAAAAAAGCTTAACCCATTGACAAACCTCTGGCTTCTGGGAGCTGTCGTGCTTTCTATAATCATACAGGTATTGGTCATCTACCTTCCTCCCTTGCAGTCTGTTTTTGGGACAACAGCATTGTCCATGCTGGAATGGGCGAAGATACTGGCTGTTTCCAGCATAGGGTTTATAGGTATGGAACTGAGCAAGTTCGTGCTCACATTCAAGGATAAGGCATCAATAGGCACATAAAAAATGATAAGCCAGCTGATCAACTCGCATTCACTCCTGTTCCATCTAGGCGTAGTGCTTGCCTCCCTTGTTATCCTGGCAAAATCCGCATCCCTTGTGGTGTACAGCATCTCCAACTACGCCCGTAAATTAGGCGTTTCTGACTATCTTATCGGCTTTCTTGTCATCTCTGTAGGGACAGCAATACCTGAATTAACAGCCTCTATAACCGGGGCGTTCCTTAACCAGGGAGCAATAGTTTTCGGCACTGTATTAGGGGCAAACCTCTTTGAGATCCCCCTTCTTGGCCTGCTCCTGCTTATAGCCAGGAAGATAAAGACCAAGCAAAGCTCAGGGATGAGCGCCCCCATAGTTACCCTTTTTATAATAATCCTCCCTGTCCTGCTGGTTCTGGACGGTGTCCTGTCAAATACAGACGGCGCGGTTCTTATCATTTCTTTCTTTGTCTACATAGCAAGGCTATGGCACGGCGAAGGCCAGCTTGGGAAAATGAAAAAGGACGTAAAATTAAAGAATATATGGAAAGATGCTGTCATATTCTGCCTGGCGTTAGCAGCGTTGCTCCTCTCAGCCCGCTTCCTTGTCTTCTCTTCGATCCACATATCAGACATCCTTAATATCTCTCCTTATATCGTAGGACTGATAATAATCGGCATCGGAGCTTCTGCACCTGAGCTTACTGTCCAGATGCACTCAATATCCAGGCACCATAAGGATATAGCATTTGGAAATGTGTTAGGCTCCCTTGTGGCCAACTCAGCCCTTGTCCTGGGCATAGTGGCTTTGATAAGGCCTATATCCATAAAGCCGGGAATGATTTTCATAACATCAATCTT
This sequence comes from Candidatus Woesearchaeota archaeon, assembly GCA_019323195.1. Lineage (GTDB taxonomy): Archaea > Nanobdellota > Nanobdellia > Woesearchaeales > JACPBV01 > JAHWHQ01. The sequence continues at coordinate 2,298 of JAHWHQ010000004.1, forward strand.
CCTCATGGCAGGGGTTCTTTACATGCTTGTAATAATGGAAAATAAGGAGGTAAGCTGGAAGCACGGCCTGGTCATGATATCATTTTATGTGCTGTTCCTGGCTGCAGAATTTATCTTTTGAGCAATGGCTCCTTATGATGTTTTTGCTATTAATATCAGGCGTTGTTGAAAATGTAGGTTAGTAGCCTAAGGTCAAAATCCTATCAAAAAAATATTGAAGCTGACAAGGGGGATGACCCCGTCGGGGAACGTCAGCCATTACGTTGAACATTAAGGATTTTGAAGCTGCTAACCCGAAGCGGAGCGAGATTTTCAACAACGCTGCTGTAATATATGCTTCAGTTATAAAATGCACAAAAAAGAGAAAAATGAATCAGCTGCCTACAAAGAGCTGGCAGAAAGGATAAGAAGGGATAAGATAAGGGACCAGGCCGGCCTGAACAGGCTGAAGAATGAGATATCTAAAAAATATGGCCTTAAAAAAATACCTACAAACACAGAGATATTATTTAATCTCCCTGAGAAGGATGTTAAGAGGCTTAAAAGGATATTAACAACCAAGCCCACAAGGACTATATCAGGGGTTGCAGTAGTAGCCATCATGGCAAGGCCATTTCCCTGCCCGCATAAGAGCAGCCCATGCATCTACTGCCCTGGCGGCGTCAATTCTGCTTTTGGGGATGTCCCGCAGAGCTATACAGGCAAGGAGCCTGCAACCCGGAGAGCGATAAGGAACATGTATGACCCTTATCTGCAGGTCATGAACAGGCTTGAGCAGTACATAGCCCTTAACCAGGACATAAGCAAGGTAGAGCTTATCATAATGGGCGGCACATTCCCTTCCTTCCCTAAAAGGTATCAGGATAATTTCATATCTTATGCGTTCAAGGCGATGAATGATTTCAGCATGATGTTCTTTAATAAGAATGAATTTGACTTTATAAAATTCAAGGATTTCTTTGATCTTCCCGGGGACATATCTGACAAGGGAAGGACCAAAAGAATACATGATAAGCTCTTGAAGATAAAGGACAAAGAAAAAGCAGAGCTTAAGAAAGAGCAGCTTAGGAATGAGAAAAGCATGGTCAAGTGCGTCTCCCTTGTCATAGAGACAAGGCCTGACTATGCCTCATTAAAGGAAGGCAATGAGATGCTCAGGCTTGGCTGCACCAAGGTTGAGCTTGGCGTTCAGACAGTCTACGATGATGTCCTGAAAAAAATAAGGAGAGGCCATACTGTTGAAGACTCGATAAAAGCAACAAAGACCCTTAAAGACCTTGGCTTTAAGATAAACTACCACATGATGCCCGGCCTTCCAGGCGTA
>JAHWHQ010000041.1 GCA_019323195.1 Candidatus Woesearchaeota archaeon
AGAGGACATACGCATGCTTGGGGGGACCATCCTGCATACATCAAGGACAAACCCTTACAAGGTTGCGGGCGGCCCTAAAAAGGTCAGGGATAACCTGAAGAAGCTGGAATGTGATTTTCTTATAGCTATTGGCGGCGAGGATACATTAGGCGTGGCCAATAAGCTCTCCAAGGAAGGCATCAAGGTTGTTGGCGTTCCGAAGACCATCGATAATGATGTTGGCGAGACAGATTACTGTTTTGGCTTTAACACTGCCATAACCAGGGCGACAGAGGCCATTGAAAATCTTCATACCACTGCAGCATCCCATCACAGGACGCTTGTCATAGAGGTCATGGGAAGGCATGCCGGCTGGATGACATTGGAAGCGGGAATTGCAGGAGGCGCCAGCGTCATACTTCTTCCTGAAGAGCCTTTTGATATCGAGGAGGTATGCAGCATCCTCCTGAACAGGAAACAGAAAGGCAAGCATTACGCCATCATCGCAGTTTCAGAAGGCGCTGTCCCGAAGAAAGGCCAGATGGAGCTGCAGGCAAAGGAAAAAGACGCCTTCTGCTATGTACGGTTAGGCGGCATAGGAGAGAGGCTTGCCAGGGAGATAGAGAAAAAGACCGGCATAGAATGCAGGCATGTTGTATTAGGCCATCTTCAGCGGGCCGGCACCCCGACTGTTTTTGATCGCGTCTTAGGGACAAGGCTGGGTGTGAAAGCTGCCGACATGATCGACAAGGGGGAATTCGGCAGGATGGCAGCATTGAAAGGCACTGACATCATAGCAGTACCTCTTGAAAAGGCTCTTGGAAAGCTGAAGACAGTTCCTAAAGAAAGGTATGATGAAGCAAAAATCTTCTTTGAGTCCGATTAAAAAAACCAGCAGGTGATTAGCGATGAATAAACCCATACCAGGAAGTAAGGTATTTGACGCTTTAAAAGATGAGGGATGCATAGTTCTTGCATGCAACCCCAGGATTACTATTGGCGTTGCAGAGGCGATCTTCAGGGCAGCCAAGGACCTTGATGCAGCCCTTATCATGGAGCTCGCAAGGACAGAATGCAACCACAAGGTCGGCTATACAGGCCTAACCCCCTCAACATTCTCCCAGAACCTTATGAAAGCCAATGACAAGATAGGCCATGACATCTGGGTCTTGCATGCCGACCATATCGGGATAAAGGAAGGCACGCCTGAAGAGCTCAGTGATGTTAAGGACATGGTCTCTGCCCAGGTAGAGGCAGGCTATACCTCCTTTGCGATTGACGCTTCACACCTTTTTGATTTCAAGGGAAAGACCATCGAAGATGAGCTTGCCCCTAACATAAAGGCCACCATCGAGATAGGAAACTTCATAAAGCAGAAGATGGCCGGCAAGGGGTTCGGCCTTGAGGTAGAGGTCGGCGAGATAGGGAGGAAAGGAAGCGAAGGCATGGTCCTTACAAAGCCGGAAGAGGCTGTTACATTTATCAAAAAACTAAATCAAGCCGGCATCAACCCTAATTTGATTGCTATTGCAAACGGCTCGACCCACGGCAATATCTATGATGAGCAGGGCAATCCTGTCGCCCAGACCTCCATTAACATAGAGCAGACCCAGGCTGTCGCAAAAGCGCTAAGGGATAATAACCTTCATGTAAGGATAGCGCAGCACGGCATTACAGGAACTCCCTTGGATATAATCAGGGACCAGTTTCCGCACGGCGACATACTTAAAGGCAATGTTGCCACATTGTTCCAGAACATTGTTTTTGACGCCTTGAAGAAATACCATAATGGTCTATGGCAGGAGATGTTCGACTGGGTCCAGAAGAACAAGCCGATAGAGGGAAAAAAACCAGGAGAGATCTTCGGCAAGAACGGCAAGTACGCTCCAAAGGTCTTCTTTGACAGGATCTATGCAATGTCTGACGAGTGCAGGCAGGAGATAGACGAGAACACGTACAAGGCAACCTGCGACCATATAAAGGCATTTAACTCAGAAGGAAGCGCTTCTATAGTAAGGAAAAGCCTGGGGGAATAAGGCAGCTTTAATCAAATAAGGGTCATGTTAGTGTAAGGTCTTTACAGAAAATTAAAAAATTGATGAAGGTGGTAAAAAATGGCTGATAAGATTAGGGTAGGGATAGTAGGTTACGGTACGATAGGGAAAAGGGTCGCTGATTCTGTCTTGCTCCAGGATGACATGGAGCTGATAGGGGTTACTGCAAGAAGCTATAACTACAGGATGATCTCTGCAGCAGCCAAGAAGATCCCCATGTACAAGTGGCCTGAGGCAGGCGACCTTAACGGCCTGAAGATGGAAGGATCGTTCGATGACCTGTTAAAGAATGCAGATGTAATAGTTGACTGCTCACCAAAGAAAGGGGGGGCGGAAAACAAGGAGAAATACTATGTTCCGAACAAGATAAAGGCGATATTCCAGGGCGGTGAGAAAGGAAAGGTGGCAGATCTGAGCTTCACAGCCCAGTGCAACTACAAGGACTGCCTTAATAAGGACTACATAAGGGTCGTGAGCTGCAACACCACAGGGTTGTGCCGCACCTTGAACGCCGTCAAGTCCAGGTACGGCATAGACGCTGTCCACGCTACAATGATAAGAAGGGGTGCAGACCCATGGGATATAAGGCACGGCCCTATAAATTCCATCGTCCCTGTCCTGGAGCTTCCTTCCCACCACGGCCCTGACGTCCAGACAGTCCTGTACGACATGCCTATCTTCACGACAGCATTGTCAGTGTCAAGCACATTGATGCACCTTCATACAGTAACAGTCGACTGCAAGGAAACCCCTAGTGTTGAAGAAGTCCTAAAGCTTTTTGAGAACACCACCAGGGTAAGGGTTGTTGACAACGCCTCCATGGTACGCTCCACAGCAGAGATCATGGAGTTTGCAAAAGACCTTGGAAGGAACAGGTCTGACATGCCCGAGATAGTGGTCTGGAAAGAGGCCATAGGCGTCACCGGGAAAAAGCTTCTTTACATGCAGGCCATACACCAGGAGTCCGACGTTGTCTGCGAGAACATAGACGCCATAAGGGCAGTAACAGGCTTTGAGGATGCAGAAGCCTCCATCAGGAAGACAAACCAGACCCTTGGCATCGACTACTGCAAGAGCTGTGCTGAGTGAATGTAAGAATACATCTAGGTTAGGAAAAGGAATATGGGATTTTATACTTTATTTTTTTCCTGACTTATAAAATGGTATAATTGAGGGTATAGTTATCTCACTGATTTTACCCTCTTTATTTCTATGATATAATCCATACCCCTCTTTAGCATACCTTAAAATTAGATATAGTGTATGTATACTTATATAAGCAAAACCACTTCTACTATATCCCCCCTTATTAGCTATCTCATCTAAAGATCTTAAATCATCTTTTTCCATATCCAGCTGCATCCTCCAATAGCCTTTTTTTACCATAGATTCAGGGAGAATCATCTCCTGAATATAAAAATTTTGGCAGATAAAATATAAAACTTTATATACCAGCTTATGATTATTATGCATATCATGGGATTGATAAGCTGGCTGATTGGGTTCTTTTTTAAAGATGAACAAATGGGTGAAATAAAAGATGATATTCATATCGATAAGAAATTGATGGGGATTGATAAAACAAAGAGAAAGAACAGAAAAAAAGAAGAGGAAGGCTTTAAAAAGCTGTTTGATTATGTTCATCTATTTTTAGAGAATGTCCCAAGGGATAAATTAAGCGACATGAAAAATTTGACTTCATTTGAAGATAAGGTTAAAGAAATTGAAGCATCCCCTGGGATAAGGGTTGAATCCCAGCATCTGCTGGAATTAGCAGATATCTGGAAAAATTTATTGCGTAGCCTTGAAAATGATTTCAGGGCAAATAAAGAAATGCAAGAAGTAATGCAAGACGTGCATGACCATATCATTGACTTAAAAAAAAGAGATAATCAAACAAAGAAAGCTGTTGGCTAAGGAAGAACGTCTGGAAAAAACAAAACTACGCCTGGCCATGAATGAGGAGTAGCTGTTACCTGTTAAGTAAAAGTTTTACTTCCATTTTAGATTAATAATTTCTACTGTTCTTTTCCCTTCAAGCCCAAATCAGGCTTTAGGCAATTTCTTCAGTCATAATTTTGAATCAGGGTAATTAATAATTGTGTGCTGATAAGCTCCTCACTCATATCTTTAAGCTCGGATTTTTTATAAAAATCAGTAACAAAGTGTTCCAGTTCTGTATGCTGAATAAAATAGTCATTTGCACACTTATAAGAGGCAGAATCCTTAACACATGACATAGGATGGAAATGAAGTATTCTTTTCCCATCATACCCTGTTTCTATTGTATCTTCTTCTATAACAGATTCGCAAAAATCACATATATACTCTGCCCCAATTCCTTTCTCTCTTCTCATCTGTACCTCGCGCCATTTTGCCCCAGACAGCTATCCTGTTCAAACAGTCGTAAATAACAATAATCTTTATATATAATACCCTTTCTCTTCTCTCCATATGATAAAGAACTATGATGCCCTTGAGATAGAGAAGGAGATTCTGGAATTCTGGGAAAATAATAAGGTTTACGCTAAAGTAAAGGCTAAAAACAAGGGTAAAAAGCCCTTTTACTTCCTTGACGGCCCTCCATATACCTCCGGCAAGATCCACCTTGGCATCGCCTGGAACAAGTCGTTGAAGGACTTTGTTTTGAGATATAAGAGGATGAACGGCTTTGACGTCTGGGACAGGGCAGGGTATGACATGCACGGCCTTCCTACTGCCCATAAGGTTATGGAAAAATTAGGCATAAAGAACAAGGACGAGATCCCAAAATTAGGCGTTTCTAAATTTATCGAAGAGTGCAAGAGATTAAGCACATCCAATATGGAGCTGATGAACAGGGATTTTTCAAGGCTGGGCATCTGGATGGATTTCGATAACCCCTACCAGTCAATAAAGAACGAGTTCATGGAAGGCGAATGGTGGCTTGTGAAAAAAGCACATGACAATAAGAGGCTGTACGAGGGTGAGAAGGTCATGCACTGGTGCCCCAGATGCGGACCCTCTTTGGCAAAGCACGAGCTTGAATACAAGAACGTCACCGACCAGTCCATATTCCTTAAGTTCAATATCAAAGGCAGGAAGGATGAATACCTTATAATCTGGACAACAACGCCCTGGACGATAGCATATAACCTTGGCGTCATGGTCAACCCTGATGAGGATTATGTCAGGGCAAAGGTTGATGGTGAGGTATGGGTTGTTGCCCAGAAGCTTGCCAATATCTTCATCAGCTCTCTGGACAAAAAATTCACTGTCCTGGAGAAGTTCAAGGGCCAAAAACTGGAAGGCATGGAATACGACCACCCTTTCATGGACGACCTTAAGGGCTTGTATGAGGGATTAAAGGCTAAGAGCAAGAATGTCCACACTGTCCTGTTGTCAGCAGAGTATGTTGACACAAGCTCAGGGTCAGGGTTAGTCCACTGCGCTCCTGGCTGCGGTCCCGAAGATTATGAGGTTGGCCATAGGTACGGCATCCTTCCTTTTAACACACTTGATGAGAACGGCAACTATGATCAGACGATGGGAAGGTTCTCTGGCCTTAATGCAAAAGCGGATAATGAAAGGTTCATACAAGAGCTTGACAAAAAAGGCGCTTTATTGGCAAAAAGGCCTGTCGAGCATGAGTATGCGCATTGCTGGAGATGCAAAAATGCCGTAGTTTTCAGGACAACAAAGCAGTGGTTCTTCAGGGTTGAGGACCTCAAGGAAAAGATGCGCGAGCTTAATAAGAAGGTCTTCTGGGTTCCTGGCTGGGCAGGAAGCAACTGGTTTGATTCCTGGCTTGATAACCTTCGCGATAATGGCATTACAAGGCAGCGCTACTGGGGCACTCCCCTTCCTATATGGCGCTGTGATAAATGCAATGATTACAGGGTTATAGGCTCGATAGCAGAGCTGAAGAAATTAGCCAATGATCTCCCAAATGATCTTCACAGGCCCTATATAGATAAGGTCAGGATTAAGTGCAGCTGCGGCGGGGATATGAAAAGGATACCTGACATACTTGATGTCTGGGTAGATTCAGGGACAGCCTCATGGAACTGTCTTGATTACCCTAACAAGGATGCATTATTCAGGAAATTATGGCCGCCCCATTTTATCCTTGAGGGAAAGGACCAGATAAGGGGCTGGTTCAACCTTCTGCTGGTAGCTTCCATGATCTCCATGAACAGGCACAGCTATAAGGCGTGCTACATGCACGGCTTTGTCCAGGACGCAGACGGAAGGAAGATGTCCAAGTCTTTAGGAAATATAATCTCCCCTTATGAGGTCATAGACAAGTTCGGTTCTGACACCCTGCGTTATTATCTCGTAGGCGGAGCAAACCCCGGCCTGGACATAATCTATAACTCAGACGACATAAAGATCAAGCAGAAAAACCTTACAGTGCTCTGGAACCTTCATAAGTACCTTATCGATATGGTAAATAATTCCAAGGTTGATGTTAAGAAGCTGAAGATAGACAAGAAAAGATGCTCGATAGAGGAGAAATACATCCTTTCAAAGCTCAACTCTACCATAAAGAAGGTCACTGAGCTTGCTGAGCAGTATAAGCTTAACGAGATACCATGGCTTATTGAGGAGCTCTATCTTGAGCTTAGCAGGACATACATCCAGCTTACAAGGGAGAAATCCTCTCTTGGCACAGATAAGGAAAAAGAGCTGGTCATAGCTGTCACCTATTATGTGCTTTTTGAGGTCATGAAGCTTTCTGCTCCTATAATGCCCTTTATAACTGAGAAGATATCCCTCAACCTGAAAGATGTTTTCGGCCTGAAGGGAGAGAGCATCCATCTGCACAGGTGGCCGCAGTACATAGAGAGCGATATTGATAGCAGTCTTGAGAACAATATCTCTGTCATCCAGAACGTAGTGCAGTCTGTCCTGGCAGGGCGTGAGAGGATAGGCTTAGGCATAAGGTGGCCTTTAAGCGAGATCATTGTTGTAAGCAAAGACAAGAAAGCCATAGAGGCTGTTGAGAAGCTGGAAAGCCTCCTTAAGATACAGACAAATGTCAAGGAAGTTAGGGTCCAGCAAACCCTGCCCGGCATTAAGCTCAGCGTTAAGGCGGATTTCGGCAAGCTAGGCCCGGATTTCGGCAAGTTAGCTCCAAAGATAGTCGCAAGGCTTGCTGTCGAGAGCCCGAAAAGCATCTTGAGCCATATTGAGAAAGAGGGCAAGTTTGCTGTTGATGTTGACGGCGCCAAGGTCAATCTTGTCAGGGAGCATATTATCGTTGAAAGGACAGTTCCTGATCCTTACCAGGAGGCAGACTTCAAGGGCGGTTTTCTCTACCTTAACAAGGAGCTTGACAAGGAGCTGGAACAGGAGGGTTTTGCCAGGGAGATAATGAGGCGCGTCCAAAGCCTGCGCAAGAAAGCAGGGCTTGAGAAGAAAGACCGTGTTGACGTCTTTATCAGGACAGAGCTTGACCTAAGCAGGTTTGAGGAGCAGATAATCAACAAGGTAGGCGCCAGGACATTGACCATTTCTGAAAGCTCTCCAAAGGTAAAGTTCAGCAGCAGCAGCAAAGAGAAGGTTAAAGGAAGGTCTTTTGAGATATTTCTTGGTAAGGTGGAGTAGGTAGAAAAAAAACCAATCAAAACCTATAAATACCAGTAATCCCTTCATAAGCATATGCAGAAAAAAACCATTAGCAGGGATGTTCCTCTTTC
>JAHWHQ010000005.1 GCA_019323195.1 Candidatus Woesearchaeota archaeon
ATTTTTTTAGTTCTTCTTCTACTATTTTATATTTCTCTTTATCTTTTAAACTCCTTGATTTTTCCATTTTTTATCCACTCCTTAATCTCATTGTCGTTATAATAATTCTCCCTGATACCTTGCATGACTCTTGCGTAATAGGGGTTATCTTTTATCCTGAATTTTCCCTTATTTGAGATTACAAAGTTTTTTGTCGCAATAAAAGATGTTCTTCTGTTGCCACTTGCAAAAGCGTGTTCCTGTACAATTCCCTTAAGCAGACAAACTGCTTTATCATAAATGTCCCCTTCAGCTTCCTTACATTCCTTAATAACTCTATCGATTCTAGCTTCACTTAAAACTTCTACTTTATCGGCTTTTTTGACCCGTATAATATTAAGTGCTAATATATTATACTCAATTATTTGCTCAGTTGTAGGGTACATAATCTGATTTGCCATTTTAGCTATAAGGCAGGATATTAATATAAATCTTTTGTTTTTTAAAAATAAATTCTATAGCTACCGCTAGAACATAACCTACGCCCCCTGTGTCTCGTATATCTTTCCTGATATAGGTATTTATTATTTGAGAGAGATGTAAACTTTTTTTCTAACATAGTATACAAAAAGTTTGACTTATTTAATAGTAGACTATACAATTAGTATAAAATCTATATTTTAATAACCCCCTTCCACAATGCAACATTTCTGCCCATTTATCCTTTGAGACCATTTTAGTAGGATATAAAAGGAAACTATCCACAAATCTTTCCTTTTAAAGATAATGTCACCTTTGTCGATGTTGAGGGTAATGCAAGGGTTATTGAGAAAAGATAAACAGGATTGATTATTCTTCACCTCTTAGTAATATTTTAGAAAGATTTATAAATAGATTTTAATTCTTAACTAGGAAATAGTAAAAATGGCACAAGATAAACAACTAAAAATTTATTTAGATAAGACAGGGACTGAATGCGAGTCAGATTTGTGGGTAAATGACTACACCCTTTTTGGAGCCCATAGTATTGAAGAAGCTTTAGCAATAGCCAAAGCTCCTAAAGCTATTAAAGGTAAAAGGGGTTATGGGTTCTACGAGCTGCCTTACGAAGAAGGCAAACCGTTCTTAACAGTTAGTGGAAATAAAGATGTGAAGGTTAATACGTCTGACCAACAAAATGGAGATAATCCTATTATCACTGTTTATCAGTTTTATTCTCAAACGTACGGTAGGGCTGTTTTTGATGAACAATTGCTTCAGGCTCTTCAGGAACAAGGAACCTTACCTGATAAACCAATCAATGGAGAGGCGAATGACATCGTCTTAATTGTAGAAAGCGCAGATAAAGCCAAAGAAAGGAAAGAAGCCGTTTATGATATCTGTAATAAATGCGACCAATACAACCAAAGATTAGAAATTTATGATGTTTCTATAGCTAAAGGAAGAATTCTGCAGATGAAACCCGCTGCTTTATGGCTTGATTAACCACTACCTCAAAAAACCAGTAGGCTTCATCCTAACAAATTCTAGGGCAATACCTTCAAGAAGAATAAAATTTATAAAGAACAGATACTATAATCCTCACTATGCATCTTTTCAAAAAAGCAAGGATAAGGATCATATCCTTCATAATCGTTGTTCTGATCGTCATACTTCTTGTCTTCCTGGTAAAAAACGGCTGGGACTTCAAGGCTGCTGTCCTTGACATGCTGTCTTTGTTCGGAAGAGGCGGGAAACAATAAAAGCAAAGGCTTTATATTCTTGAATATCTCTTTACACCCATATTTTCCATCGTAAAGGGTAAAAGCATCTTTACGTAAAAAAAGATGAGCATAATAAATAACAAAAGACAAGGATTATTGTTCATAGCCATAACAGCATTAGGCATCTCTTCAATAATAACCCAGCTCACTGCAATAAGGGAGTTCCTGAGCGTTTTTTACGGCAATGAGTTAATATTTGGCATCATACTTGCAAACTGGCTCTTATTGACAGGCATAGGGGCTTATCTAGGAAAATATATCAAAGAAGGAAAGATCTCCTGGCTGATAATATCAGAAATAATCATCGCATTCCTTCCTTTCTTCCATATAGCTATAATAAGGAACCTGAGGAATCTCATATTCCTGAAAGGAGAACTGATAGGCATCACAAAGATATTCCTCTCATCCTTTCTGATATTGATGCCCTACTGCCTCATCTCCGGCTTCCTGCTCACTTTAGCCTGCTGCATCTTTTCCATAAAAAAGGATTCTGCGTCAATAGGCAAGGTCTACTTCATGGACAACATCGGAGACATACTTGGAGGTGTTCTGTTCAGCTTTATCCTTGTCTATTTCCTGAACGCATTCCAGATGGCTTTTTTCATCATGTTCATCAACCTTTTCGCTGCCTTATTGCTTGCCTTTTTCATAATAAAAAAAAGAAGATTCATCGCCTTCTTTATCCTTCTGCTTCTCATCCTCTCCTCAATAGGATTCTTCCTTACAGACCTGGACAGGATAACAAGGCAGCAGCAGTACAAGGGCCAGGAACTGCTGTTCCAGAAAGACAGCCCTTACGGCAGCCTTGCAGTTACAAGAACAATGGGCCAGCTCAACTTCTATGAGAACGGCCTGATCCTGTTCAGCACAGAAAATACAGTATCCAACGAGGAGACAGTCCATTATGCCATGGCGCAGCTCAATAATCCAAGAACAGTGCTCCTTATCTCCGGCGGCGTGTCAGGAACGATTGATGAGCTCTTAAAATATAACCTAAGCCGGATAGACTATGTTGAGCTTGATCCCTTAATCATTGAATTAGGAAAAAGATACACAACCAACCTGGACAATAAGAAGATAAGGATAATAAACAAGGACGGAAGGCTCTTCATAAGGCAGGCAGAAGCAAGGTATGATGCAGTCATAATCGACCTTCCTGACCCAGACACAGCCCAGCTGAACAGGTTCTATACAACAGAGTTCTTCAAAGAGGCCAGGAAGGTCCTGGACAAGGAAGGTGTTATCTCATTAAGCCTAAGCTCCTCTGACAACTACCTCAACCCAGAGATAAGAAGGTTAAATTCAGCCCTGTACAATTCATTGAAAGAGCATTTCAGGAACACAATAATAATCCCTGGACAAAGGAATTTCTTCATATCTTCTGATAAAGGGTTAAGCTATGATATCGCTGAATTGATAAAAGAAAAAGGGATCCAGACAGAGTATGTCAACGGGTTCTACCTGAGAGGGGAATTGACCGATGAAAGGATAAGTTATGTAAGGGATTCCATGATAAAAGACACAAAGCAGAACACAGACTTCAACCCTGTAACATACTACTACCAGCTCCTTCTCTGGATGAGGCATTTCAGGTTTAACAGCTTATTATTCTTCATAATCCTTATAGCATTAGTTGCATTATACCTGAGCAAAGCAAAGCCTGTACAGTTTGCAGTATTCACCACTGGCTTTACAGGAGCATCCTTAGAGGTAATAATCCTTATCGGCTTCCAGATATTATACGGCTATGCCTATCACCAGATAGCTATAATCATAACCGCGTTCATGGCAGGCCTTGCTATAGGCTCTTATTACATGAATAAAAAGCTGGAAGGGATGTCAAGAAAAGAGCTTGTAAAGCTGGAGTTTTCCATTGCGTTTTATTCAGCCCTTCTTCCTATAATCCTGATTCTTCTTGGCAGGTTAAAGAATAGCCTCCTTGTCTCAGCCTCATCGCAGTTATTAATACCCCTCTTCACCTTAATAATCGCTGTTCTTGTAGGTATGGAATTCCCTCTGGCTTCCAAGCTCTTCTTTAAAGGGAAGATAGGTGAAACAGCAGGAAAGCTGTATAATGCAGACCTGATAGGCGCATGCATCGGCGCTTTGCTTGTAAGCTCCCTGTTGATACCGATATTAGGCATTCTTAAGGTTTGCTTTTTAACAGCTTCTTTAAACCTATTAAGCGGATCCATTCTTATGTGCAGTAGAGGAAGTAAATAAAATCTTCCAACCTAAACCATAGCTTTATAAACTGAGGCGCTATCTGAATCTACTATATGGGAAACTTCAAACGTAACTTTAACAAAAGGCGCTCTGGCAGGGGCAGATTTGACAGGAATCGTCCAAGGTTCAACAAAAAAGACAGGGGAAGGGATAGAGGTTCTGAAAGGCATGAGATGCATAAGGGGATATGCGACAAATGCGGCAAGGAATGCGAGGTTCCTTTCAGGCCGACAGAGGGAAAACCCCTTTACTGCAATGATTGCTTTAAAGACAAAAGCAGGGAAGCCGGCTCCAGGTCAGGATTTGGAAGGCCGATCAGGGAATCTGGTCCAGGACCTGAATTCAGAAAGCCTGTCAATAATGAAAACTTTGATATCATCAACAAAAAACTCGATAAGATCCTAAATATGCTAGAAGCTGCAAAAGAGCCTGAGAAGGCTGAAGAGAAAGAGCAAGCCAAAAAAAATAAGCAAAAAGAACAGCCAAGATCAAAAAAGCCAAAGAAAAAAGCCAGGAAAAAGAGATCTTAAGGCCTTATACAAAAAACCTTTTAAAGAGACGATTTCTTCAGGATACCATGTACATACCAAAAAGATACGGCCAGAGCAGGATAGACCTATGCCCTTTCTGCAAAAAGAATGCAACAACAAAGAATTCCCAGCAGGTTCCTGTCTGCCATGCGCACAAAGCAAGCATACTGCCTGAGCTTACCTGCCTATGCGGGGATTACCTGGAGCTGAAAAACGGCAGGTTCGGGATATATTTCAGCTGCACTAACTGCGGCAATATGAACCTCAGCAGAGCCATGGAAATCAACCCTGAACTGGGAAAAGATCCAAAGATCAAAGGAAGAACAGGAAGCAAGCCACCTATAAGCACGATTAAAAAGGATAAAAAAGAGATAACGATAACTTCCGATGATGTTGATATAAATTACAGCTGAATAAACCCCTGGGATGGACCTTCTTTTCGGCAGCAACCTCAACCGAGCCTAACGCACACAAAAAAGAGAAAGACAAAAATAGGTTATAATTTGTTTGTCTTTCTCTATTTAGTAGCGGCTATTTATTATGGTATATAAATTATGAAATAATTTTATACTCCATAAATGCGTTAGCATTTCTCGTAACTTACTTTAGTCCGCTACTAAAAAAACAAAAGATTTATATTCTAAAATGTCCAAAATACCTACTAGGGGTGATCCAAATGATTGGCATGACTGAAATACTAGTAGTATTGGTGATAATCTTGATTCTTTTCGGGCCTAAGAAGCTGCCTGAACTGGCAAGGTCTATCGGAGAGAGCGTAAAGGCCTACAGGGAAGGCATGAGTTCAAAAGGGAAAAAGAAGAAATTGAAGGGATGAAAATTTCTATTATCGCAAAGTTTATATATAAGTTATACATAGGTCTAACTAGAGTATAACTAGGTGGTGATAATGGCTATAGAGGTAGTATTAAAAAAATGGGGAAACTCGATTGGAGGAGTATTTCCAAAAGATTTTGTCAGAAAAAACAAACTTAGCGTAGATGACACCATTTTTGTAGAGGTAGTCCGGAAGACAAACCTGACTAAGCTATTTGGAAGTTTACCGAGAAAAAAATCTGGGCAGCAGTTTAAGGATATGGTAAGGAAAGGATGGAAATAAAAAGCTATTTTTTCGACACTTATGCTTTTTTTGAAATAATCGAAGGGAATGAAAATTATAGGAAATACTCTAAAGACATCATCATGATAACAACTAAACTAAACCTTATGGAACTGCATTACGGACTAATGGTGGAATATGGAAAAGAAATTGCTGATATTTATTATGATGTACTTGTCAGATTTGTTGCAGAAATTGATGACTGGACAATAAAAGAGGCAAATGTTTTTAGGTCTGAATATAATAAAAGGGACCTATCATATGTTGACTGCATTGGATATGTTATAGCAAGGAGTAAAAATATAAGGTTCCTAACAGGGGATAAACAATTTGAAGATTTAGAGAATGTTGAGTTTGTTAAATAAAAGAGGTGGTAGGGAGACAGATAATGGAACTCCCGCTGCACGAGCATCTGGATGAATTAAGGAAAAGGTTCATTATAGTCATCGTTTTCCTGTTCATTTTCTTTATTGTCGGTTTCTTATTTTCAGGCTTTTTTATAAAAAAGATAATCCATGACCTGGTCTTTATAGAGAATGTCAGGATAATCGGCCTAACCCCTATCGAGTATTTTTTGACGCAGGTAAAGGTAGGGTTCCTTATATCCTTTATAATAACCCTCCCGATAATAATCTACCAGCTATTGGTCTTTATAAGCCCTGGCATGAACAGAAGAGAAAAGAAAAGTATTAAGCTGATACTGCCTTCATTTATCCTGCTGTTTTTGATAGGGGTTGTCTTCACCTATTTTATCTTCCTTCCTGTTGCAGTCTATTTCCTTGGAAACCTGTCAAAAGGGATAATAGAGAACATATGGTCTATTGACGCCTTTATCAATTTCGTATTGCTGAGCTGCCTGTCTTTCGGCCTGATATTCCAGCTGCCCCTGCTCCTTATAACCCTGAACAGGATAGGCATAATAGATGCCAAAAGCTTAAGGACGTACAGGGCGCATACCTATGTCATTATATTTATATTATCCGCCGTAATAACCCCGCCTGATGCCATCACACAGCTGATAATCGCGCTTCCTCTGGTGATGTTGTATGAGGCAAGCTTATTGATCATAAGGTAAGGGGGAATTTGGAGTTATAATATTTTTCAGCATCAATTACCATTACAAATTGAATAAAAATAGAAAAATTTAAATATTTGTAATGGTAATAAGTTTATAATGAGAATAATAAAAAGAAAAAAAGGAAGGAAAGATTATTTCTATTTACAGCACTCTTTTAGAAAAGAGGGCAGGGTTATAACCAAAGAGATATATCTGGGCAAAAAAATTCCAGAAAACATTAGTAGAATTAAAGGAGAGATGATAATAGATGCCAAAAAAACCCTGTATGAAAAATTAAAAAAAATAAGGGATGATTTTCAAAAGGAATGGAAAAGATACCCTGAAACAATCAGGAATAAAGAGAAAGAGGAGATAGCTATTGCTTTTACATATAATACAAACGCAATAGAAGGCTCAACTATTACATTAGAAGAGACCAGAGACATTATACATTATAAGACCTCCCCTGAAAAGCCTCTTAGGGATGTCAAGGAAACAGAAGCGCATTCAGGAGTATTCCTTGCAATGTTGGATAAAAAAGATAAGGTATCCAAAAAACTATTACTTGAATGGCATAGGGGCATTTTTGGAGAAACAAAGAAAGACATTGCAGGAAGATTCAGGGACTATCTGGTGAGAGTTGGCAATTACAGGGCACCTGACTGGCAGGATGTTAAAAAACTTATGAATGAGCTAATTAATTTCATCAGTAAATCTAAGGATAATCCTGTTGAATTAGCAGCCAGGGCACATTATAAATTTGAGAAGATCCATCCTTTTGGTGATGGAAATGGAAGGATTGGAAGGCTTTTAACTAATTACATATTATGGCATAACAAATACCCTATGATAGTAATAGAGTATAAGAAAAGAAGGTCTTATTATAAAGCCCTGGAAAGAGATGAGGAAGGGTTTGTTAACTATTTCCTAAGAAGATACCTTTCTGTCCATAAGAGAAGAGTAAAGTAAGGCAGTTCTTGTATTTTCACTCCTCAAACACAAAAGCCTGGTAGGTATAGACCTCTGTAGAGGTATCCTCCCAGCAGTCTGGCAACATCCCTCCCTTCCTGCACAAACTCAACAAAAACTCATCTTTCGCACCAAAATTAGCCCAAACCTGCGGAAGATAGGTTGACTGCTTATAGCCCTGCTTAAGGACAACGCCGTCAACCATGGGCCTTAGCTTATCCAGCAGATCCTCACCTGAAGAGAACTCCAGCCTCTGAGGCACTGTCAGGACAGATATCTCAATGTTGATATCCTCCATCTCATCATAAACAACAGGCTCAAATCTCCTGTCATTTACAGCTGCGCTTACTGCATTGTCCATGACGCACTTATAGAGCTCCTCCTGCGGCAGGATATGGCCTATGCAGCCTCTCAGGTTATGGTCCTTATTGAATGTCGTAAAACATCCTTTTACCTCCTTCAAAGCAGGTGTCAATTTTTCCTCATCTACCTCAGGCATTTTCCCTGTCTTAAGGTACTGCTCAGCTGTCTCCCTTGCAAGCCCTAAAAGAAATCCCTGATCCTCTGCTGTTAATGGCTCATCATTATCCGAAGACCTGGCTGTTGATCCCTTATCCCCTTCACTGATAAATGCTATCGCAGAATATCCTACAACACTATCCATATTCCCGCTAACATCACCAGAATTCGCATAATAAAGTATGTACGGCTTCCATCCATTTCTCTGCGCTATCTTAAGCAGGGTTGATACTGCAGAAGGCGCATCTATCTCAGCCTTAAATATCCCTTCAGAATCAAGGTTTAGAATCCTGTCAAGTGCATAATAATCAAGCTGTTTTGCCTCATCATAGCTATGGTAATGCGACATGTCAACGCTTACGACAAGCAATGTACTATCATCGATATGCTTCCCAAGGATGTCTGCAAAAGCATCTGGCTCAACACTGCCGACAAGTACAGGAACAAGCTCAAAGTCACCTAAAGTCTGCTGAAGAAAAGGAAGCTCTATCTCAAGCGAATGCTCTTCTGCATGAGCCTCTGGCACATTATTTATCATCTCCTCTTTCAGAAGCCTTTTTGCTGTTTTAGACAGCTTAACCTCTCCAAGAGGTGTCTTGTAATGAGTAACATCCAGGATAGAGGCCCCTGATAAGGGATAATGGTGTGAAGGGCCTAACAGAATAACCTTATCATGATCAGAATTAAGCTGCCTGAACGCAACAGCTGCCACCTGTCCTGAAAAGCTGTATCCTGCATGGGGGACAATAACAGCCCTGACAGTGCCATTAAAGTCAGCTTTCCTTACATTACCTAAGTAGGTGTCTACTGCTGCCTGTAGCGTTTCCATATCGCCAGGATACCATGATCCTGCCACTGCTGTATCCCTTACTTTCTTTTTCTGCAACGTAAAGTTATTTGTTGACTTGTATGTAAGGATTATAAGAAACAGTATTAAAAAAGCTGCAAATAGGTAAAGATGCTTTTTCTTTATTTTTATCCTGCTTTTCATAGTGTCAGTAACATGCCAATAATGAAAATCAAAGGTATTAAATTTTTATATAGTTTAATATATAGTATAAAGAATATAAATTTTTAAATAGCAATATAATTTATTGTATTAAATATAATACATTTAATACAGGTGATAACATGGCAGCAACTGTTACAACAAGGCTACCTAATGAACTAAATAGGGAGTTAAATAAGATATCAAAAATAGAGAATCTGGACAAATCAGCAGTAATGAGAAGATTGCTTGCTGATTCCATAAAGAGGTGGAATGAATACTATGCATTAGCCATGTATCAAAAAGGTATTTTCTCTACAGAGCAGGCAGCTGATTTTATAGGTGTTTCACTATGGAGGTTTTCCGACATGTTAAATAAAAACAAGACACCAATAAGCTATGATGTAGAGGAGTTTGAAAAAGACCTGAAAAACATAAAATGACTGTAAGCAATTCTACTGTATTGATAAACCTGATTAAGATAGGCAAGGTAGATCTAATAAAAAATATTTATAAGAATATAACAATAACAGGCGTTATCAGAAAAGAGGTAACTAGAGAAGATGAATTATATAAAAATGAGATAAGGGTTTTTAATGAGTTAGCAGGGAGTTTTATCATAATAAAAAATCCGGCAAACTTGAAAGATTTTGGGCTTCATAAGGGAGAAAATTCATGTTTATCCCTATGCAAAGAGATAGATGATATAACCTTTCTATCAGATGATAAAAATGCAAGAAAAGCAGCAGACTTCCTGGGAATAAGAGTTATAGGAACTTTGGGAATATTAGTCTCAAATCTGAAGAAGAAAAAGCTCAATAAAAAAGAATTCTTTACCATATTAAGAAAACTGATTGACAAAGGTTTTTATATTTCCACTGAATTGTTTGCAGCTGTTGAGGAGTATGTGAATAAGATTATTCTTTAGTTGTCTAACCACTTACCACACGCCCGCAATACCTTCCCCGCAGAACTTACAGCTTCCACCCATTAAATTATTTTCTGTTATCACATAGCCGTTTCTTCCTACAACTGTCTTCCCGCACTTTGGGCAGTATGTGCTTACTGCCTTTGTCCCTGGAAGGTTTCCTATATAGACGAACTTAATCCCTTCCTCCATAGCAGTCTCCCTTGCCTGGTTCAGCACATCTGCCGGAGTCGGAGGAAGATGCGTAAGCTTATACTGCGGATGGAACCTTGAAAAATGAAGAGGGTAATCATCAAATCCGTTCTTATGCAGCCACACTGCCATATCCCTTATCATGTCAGGGTCATCTGTCCACGTAGGGACTATAAGGTTGGTGATCTCAAACCATATGCCCTCTTCCTTTGCTGTCTTAAGCGCATTTAAGATGGGCTTAAGGGAGCCTGAATTAAGCTCATGGTATATCTCATCGCTAAATCCCTTAAGGTCTATATTGGCTGCGTCTATAACCCTGCACAACTCCCTTAAAGGCTTTTCATTTATATAGCCGTTAGTCACCCACACGTTTTTCAGTCCCTCCTTCTTTGCCAGCTTTGATGTATCATACATGTACTCATAAAAAGATGTAGGCTCTGAATAGGTATAGGCTACCGAAGGGCATTTATTCTCCAGGGCAGCCTTGACAACTGCCTCAGGCATCAGGTCATAGTTTTTTGTCTCTTCAGGCTGGAACTGCGATATGCTCCAGTTCTGGCAGTTCAGGCATCGTAATGTGCATCCTGCTGTCGCAATAGAAAAGATGGCAGTAGAGGGAAGGAAATGGAACAGCGGCTTTTTCTCTATAGGGTCGATATGCACAGCGCAGGGATTGCCGTAAGCCAGCGTGTATAATCTTCCCTGAATATTCACCTTATTCCTGCATATGCTTCTATCTCCTGGCTCAAGGCTGCATCTGTTAGGGCATACATTGCACTGCACATTATCCCCGGCTTTAGTGTAATGGTAAGCCTCCCTGCTCCATCTCCACAATTCATCAGGGGCAGCTCCCTTAAATGTCCTGCTGAGGGAAGAGGGTTTTCTTCCAAATAGATAGCCATAACCATAAGCAGCTGTAGCAAGCCCTCCCAGGCCTATAAGGCTGTATTTGAGAAATTCCCGTCTTGAGATTTTTCTGTCAAAGAACCTTTCTGCAGGATTCTTCATCTTTTTTTCAGTTTTCTTCTCACCCATTTTTTCAGATATTATAAAACCCGGTTCTTATTTACTGCCTGTCTTTTTAACAACCTTCAGCGCCAGATCACCTGCACACCCGACAGGGCATATATAATTGCACCAAAACCGCGGAATAAAAAAAGACAGCAGGAATATTATTGAAGCTGCAGCAAAGGTAACAACAACAAACTGGTACCTGCCTATGAAAAAAGGATTCTTAAACCTTTCATTAAAAAGGACCAATAAGACAAGGATAACTGTAAAAGATAAGAATAGATAGCTTACATAAATAAGCCAGCCTGGCAGCTTGAGCCTTTTTCTGCATACCTTTGCCTGGTAATCCTGCAAGGTCCCAGGAGGGCAGAGCCTATAGCACCAGGATCTTCTGTCAAGGTTCAACAGCAAAACAGACGGGATAAGAAACGGCCTTAGCTCGCCAAAAGCGCATCTTCTGGGGCATGCCCTGCAGAATATGAAAGGCACCTTAAAATGGCATTTTATAAAAGGTATTGCCGCCACTGGGAAGAATATGGCAAGATAGATATTTTTTAACAGCTTATTATCCATCCAGTTCTTCCTGTACAGCTTAAGCAGGACAATTACAAAAGCAAAGATTACAGATATATATACCAGGATAAAATAATCTTGGGTAAGGAACAGGTCAAACAACCTCATTTTTTCCCTTTAGATATCTTCTTCAGCTTCTCTCTGATCTTTCCAAAGTCGATAGGGCTTATATCCGGCTTTTCTGCCTTGTCTACATCCTTGCTCAGGTCCTGCTTGCAGAAATCACAGTACCTCTCATGCTCTCTCAGCTCCCTTCCGCAGTAATGGCATTTTGTCATTTTTTATCACCCTCTTTCTGGTATTGGACGTATGAATAGACAAATAAGATAACAATAACAGAGAGCAAAGGAGCTATAATAAACCAGACAAACTGTTCTGGGAAGAAGATGGAAGACAGCATCACCAAAGCAGAAAGCTTAAAGAGTTTTGACCCCAACCGATGTGTCTTGTTCCACACATCCTCACTGGCCAGTGTCCAGGGCGTCCTTATGCCTATAAAATAATTCCTTTTCGCGAATTTCAGCATATAGCCTATATAGAACAAGAATACAGATAACGAAGGGATCATGATATAAACCATATTTATGATAATCCGGAAATTTGGCAGAAGCATTGCGATGTATATTGCACTGAAAAAAAGGATAAAAACAACCTTAAAGCCATAGAAATAGCCCTTAAATTTTTCAAAGTTCTCCTTGTAGACCATGATCTTAGGAAGGAATAAGAACAAAAGGTAAATTCCTGCAAGAAAAAGTGGTATCAAGAACAATCCGGCAAACCTGCCTCCATAACCGTCTATCTCTCCAGCAGAATTCCAGTGGACCGGCATCCTTTCCGGCATTTTTGGGTACAGGTACACCGATGCAGCAAAGATCAGGATTATGAATATGATCAGGGGGAGTTCTTTCTTGTCAATTTCCATAAATCAATACAGAGATAAAGTTATATAAAAACATATCGGAAGATAAAAAAGAAAAAATAAAAAAGGAATTATCTGCCCTTTTTCTTCATAACCAGATAGATAACCAACAGGCAGATTAAGACCACTGCCAGGACAGCAAATAAGGCAGTAAATACCAGGTTATATTGCTCTACCTGTGAAGGTGCAAGCGCTTCAGGTATCTCTCCTCTTTCAGCCTCTAAGCCAATCTGCTCATATTCAGGAGCTCCCTGCTTTACCCAGACGCTGCCGTCCCATTTCCAGTTAACCCCGTCATTGTTCCTTATCTCTCCTACAGACCTTCCCGCCTCTGCAGGAGGCTGTGGGGAATAAGCGCAGCTCTGCCTTGTAGTTGGCTTGTATTTAACAGTTCCGCAGTTCTTGTAATCCCTGCATATCCTGGTCATCTGTCCATCCTTGCTGCATTCGCTCCATGATGTGCATACCCAGTTTTCCTTGCACTCTGTAGATACCGGCACCCCTTCAGTTGTATCAGAATAGCCGACACAGTCAGGGTCAGCAGGATAATCTATCAGGCCGTCGCCGTCATTGTCGATGCCGTCCTTGCACTGGGCAACAGTATTGCCGCCGCCTCCGCCGCCTCCGCCGCCGCTTGTAGTCCCGCTGCTTGGAGCCGGCGCTCCGTCGCCCCAGCTGCTGAACTCGCAGTTAGGGACTGTCCATTCACTTACGTCAGTACTGTTATGGTAGCCTATCTTGCTTGACTCATTAGTCCTGTTCTTGCATGTCAAGGAATCACTTTCATCCCCGCAGTGCCATAGTTCAGTGTTATTGCCAGGGATGTAGACCCTGCACTCCTCAGGCCTCAACTTATCCCTTATGTCGTCAAACTTATCCTTCTCTGCTTTGACAAAATCAGCTGTTCCTCCGCCAGCCTTGTTTACAGTTGACTTCTCGAAATCGCCTTCATCAACTGTCCTGGAGTTCCCTGCCAGCGTCCTTGGAGTTACATTGACCAGCTTTATCCCTGCATTCGTCGTATTATCGACAAACTCTATGTCCAGGGTCTCATTATACCACACCAGCAGTCCGGCAGCCTTGCCGCAGTCCAGGCAGCCCTGTGTATAATTCTGGCCTTCATGGTTCATGTTTACATTCCATCCTTCAGGGATATCGTCAAACCTCACTACCATCCTGCAGTCAGGGCAGTCCTTCCTGCTGGATGTCTTGGCAGTTGTAAAATTCAGCGTCCTGCTCTTTGCTGTATTGTTGGACTTATCCGTCATCTGTACCTTGTAAAAATAGGTCGTTCCGTTGGCAAACTTATAGTTAACCCCGCCTGTAATGTTCCTTACATCAATAGAATGCCTCTTGTCAACAGTATTGTCAGTCACGTTAATAGCAGTTGTCAGATTGCATCTGCTGTTGTTTCCGCAGAATATCACTGTTATATTGGTTGACTCATCAGTATCTATGGCGATATGCCCTCCGTCAGGGTATTCATCGATCTCTTTGTGCACCAGCTTAGGTGCTGTAGTATCCTCAACCCCTTCCCATGTACTTAAGCAGAACCAAAAATCCTTGCAGTCACTATCCTCGCAGTTGGTCAGGCCGTCACCATCCTCATCCCCTGATCCTTGGAAGCAGTCTTCTATCATGAAGAACCCGTATTTCTGGAAGCCTCCGCAGTCAGGGTCGTCCTTTGCCTTTGACCCGTCTCCATCCATATCGCACTCAGGGCACATGCAGTCCTCAAACCTAAAGTCAAACTGGTTAGGGGAATAGTAGCTAGGGCCTGCATAATCCAGAGGGCTGTTATAGTCTCTTGAGCCGTTCGCTGCAGCCACCATGACCCTCATATCCTCAGTAGGGTCGTATAATGCGGTGAAAGTATTGAGGTCGCTCTTCTGTATGCTTATCATACCCCCTCCTACCATGTCACATACAGCCTTTTTCCAGCTTGACAGCATGATCTCTGCAGCTGTCCAGTTGCCGTTCTGGCACCTGTATGCCACCCTGGTTTCCTTCAGCTCGCCGCTGGACATGACGCCCACATAGTTCAGCCTGAACTCAAAACCAGGATAAGAGCTGTCATTTATCGCATTGCAGCCGCCGGTTGCATCCCCGTCTGTATCAAGGTACCAGTAAAACCTTGTTGTCTTGGTTCCTGTTGTAGGCACTAGTAATGGATTATCCCATGATGTTCTTGTACTTTCCCCGTTGCATATGGCAGCATCCTTAATAGAGTGTACTGAGATGCCAAGCCCCCAGTTGTCAGGTTCGTCCTTTGTCCCGAACGACCTTATGTCAGAGTAGTGGGCAATACTGGAATTCCGGCCATCAAAGCCCAAAGATGTCGGCGGCTGGGACATCATATCCCCCTGAAACATCATACCCATCATCTTGCCTTCACACCAGCCGCTTCTCATCATGCATCCGGGCTCATTAGTGCAGGCAGTTGAATCACCGCTCAATGACGAGTTAAAGCATTTGGGTTTGCAGTAGCCCGCATTATCCCATGAGCAGAAGCTGTTTCCGGCTGTGCATAGTGCTGCGCTGCTCTGCCTTGATGAGTTCATATTGCACTCCCATGCCTTGTAGTCACACCAGCTGTTTCCTGTCGGGTCTGTCCACCAGGAGCAGTTGCCTTCTGCCTGGCAGGAAGTCTGGTTCTTATCCTTGCAGTAATTGGAAGTATCCACGTCACAGAACTGCCCCTGCTCTTCCATCCACATGCAGCTGCTTTGGTTATTGCATTGTGTCTGGTCATTTTCAAATTTCCAGCAGTCATCCATCATGACTACGCCCATTCCACCTCCACCTACTCCTCCAGGCATGCATATGCCCGCACTCCATTGGCAGGAGTCCTTACCCAAGCATTGGCTTTGGGTCAGGGATGAATTGAAGCAGTGCGGCCTGCAGGCATAGCTCTGCATCCACTCATCATAGTTCCATACGCAATAATCCAGCTGAGCGCATGCTGTCTCATTCCTGCTAAAACAGGTGTCTACCTTTAAGGAGCAGAAGCTTTCTATGCGCCATTCGCAGTCAGCATTAGCTTCACATCCGCTCCTGTCAAAATCATACATCATGCAGTTGGTAGACAGGGTATAATTCTTCCTGTTGCAAAACCCGCTGCTTGTCCATGAGCAACTCGCGTTATTAGGGGCAGTAGTGCAGGATACGTTATTCAGGCCGTTGCATATGCTAAACTGGCTCTGGTTCATATCGCACATCCCTCCTGTAGGGGGAATATCCCACTGGCATCCTTCTGTGTTAGTGCAGCCGTTCTGATCATCGGCATACATCCAGCAGTTTCCTCCTATCATCTCGCACCATTCCCCGTCGCTGTTGTTAACCCACGCGCACATAGGGTCCGGATTGCATGTATTATTATCTTCATACATGCCGCAATTGCTCATAAAACTCCCTCCGCAGAAATCCCCGCCGAAGCATTTGGAATCCCCGCAGTCGATATAGCCGTCGCCGTCATTATCCTCCCCGTCATAACACAGCTCTGTAGAGCCTCCGCTGGTTCCCTCCTCGACGCACATCCCGTTGCTCCATGTGCAGTTCTTTCCAGAGCCTAGCCCGCCCTTGTCCCTGCATGAGGTGTCTGTAAAGCATTCCCCGCAGTCTTCAGTGCAGCCCTCCTTGTTCTGGGAATCGCACCATCCCTTGCTTGAATCATCAGGGTCAGCAAACCATGTGCAGTTGGCAGCGCTGTTCTTGCATGCAGTCATGGCCTCATTTACAGTCTTTCCCATATAAGTACAGACAGAGCATTTAGTATTGCAGTCGCCGCCCCCTGATTTCTTATATTCCTGCTTCTCCACGCATAGGCCTATCCCGTTAGGCGCATAGGTGTCTGCCTTGAACGTGCAGTAGCCAAGCGGAGAATCCTCGCAGGATGATTTGGCGTTAGCTGATGTGACATTCTTTCCGCTGGCATCCCTGAACTCGCATGCCCAGCATACCTCTTTGCATGACTTGGCTCCGGCCCCAACCTTGGGCTCGCACCATCCAAAAGGCACTGTCTGGTTTCCGTTGCAGTAATACTCGACAACCCATGATCCTCCGGTATCCTCGCATTGTTTCTTGTTGGTTATCTCCTTCACATCATTAATATTCTCCTTTTCCATAAGCCTGTCATAGCACTTGCTGCTGGAATTATCCCATGCGCATGGCATGTACCATGGGTCTCCTGCTATCTTCCGGCATTTTGAAGGGCTGTCAAGGACATTATAATCAACGCAGTAATGCGCTCCATCCCCGGGATCCTCAATATTATCCCAGCACTTTTTTGACATAGGCGCCTTATTGCAGCTGCTTCCGTTCCATGAGCAGCACCCTCCTAAAAAAGGAACCTCCTTGCAGAACGTATTATTGACTATATCAGTGCACCTTATCCCATTGACAATATTGGAGTTATTGCTGGCATTCTCCTGGCAGGCAGCAGCGCTGGCATTATAAAAGCATCCCCTTACCTGGTTGCATCGTGTTGAGTTGTAATCCATGATCCAGCATCCTGTCTTCATAAAATCCTGGTCCATGTCAAAATCATTGAAGCCGATCTGTATCGGATCCCTGCATGTACTGTCAGATTTATTATAGATGCAATAATAGGTGTCCATGCATCCTTTCTCATTATTATTATACATAGTGCAGCCTGCGCTCATATCCTCCTCGCAGTAGGGATCATGATAGGTGCAGTTCAGGCCATAAAGGGTTCCGTTACCCACACAAGCATCCTGGCCTTCCCCATACCAGTTCCAGCATCCTACCTCCTCGCACCATCCGTAATTCTCCATGTAATTCCATTCACAGTTATCCTTCAGCTGGCATGTAGTCTTGTCCATTATGTTCCAGCATCCTTCCTGGTTGCACCATGGGTCATTATAGGTGCAGCTGAGGTTATAGGCATTATTCTGGCATGCAGATGAGTTTGTATAATCCCATATCCAGCAGTTGATCTCCTCGCAGTATTGGTATTGTGAATTCCAATTGCAGTTTAAGGTAGTTGCTCCTGTGCATTCCCCGGGAGTATTGAAGTTCCAGCAGCCCTTTTCATAGCAGAAATTCCCGGAGCTGTCCCACTGGCAGGCATTCCCCTTATAGTCTGTCGCTGAGGTGCAGCCTGAAGAGGTGGTCTGGTCCCAGCAGCCGGGCTTATAGCAGTATGAATAGTCTGAGTTCCAGCTGCATCCCAAATCAGTGGAATGGGCCTGGCATGATGACTGGTTATAATAAAGCCAGCATCCTTTCTCGCTGCACCACCCGTCATTAGTCCCTCCTCCTGTCTTCCATGTGCAGCTCATGTTAGAGTCAGCAGCAGCATTGCAGTCAGTCTCATCCCAAAAATTCCAGCAGCCCAGCTGGTTGCACCAGCCTCCACCATCCGCCCATGTATCTGCCATCCATGTGCATATAGAGGACTGCGCCTCGCAGCCTGTCTGGTTTCCGTCATACTGCCAGCATTCAAAACCCGCACCGAAAACAAAAGAAACGCCCAAGACAAGAATCAACCCTACCAACCCAATCAAAGCTATAGTTCTAATTTTCGTTTAAACCACCCCTTTTGAATTATTGAAATATTTTTGGTTTTAATAGGTCTTTTAATTAATATTATTTAAATGTTTCTTTTTTTTGGAGGCAAAAATTAACTATTCCGGGATAAAAAATCTATTTTTGTTCATCTGCTTAAACTTTCTGCTTTATGAAAAGAATATCTTTTTATTGCTTAATTGCTGTTATTTTCTGTTAAAAAAATTGTAGCATTAAAACAAAAACCTTTTCCATTATTGTATTTGCTCCTCTTGGCATATTCTCTCTGGGTCCAATTGTATCCTCTAGAATGTTATCTGCTTCTCTTTTATCGTATTAAGTATAAGCCTG
Organism: Candidatus Woesearchaeota archaeon; assembly: GCA_019323195.1. Taxonomy (GTDB): domain Archaea; phylum Nanobdellota; class Nanobdellia; order Woesearchaeales; family JACPBV01; genus JAHWHQ01. The sequence goes on from JAHWHQ010000005.1 coordinate 18,649, forward strand.
GTATTTGTCCTCTCGACAAAATCATAGGTCTGCACTTTCTTAAGAAAATTGTCCATCTGCCTCCTGTTCCTGAACCGTGCCAGGATGGCAGCATCAAAATCCCCTGTGAGGTCATACACGGCAAATACGTTAGGATGGTGCGCTATCTCTTTCTCCACCTGAAAGAGCTTCCCTTTTGATATCCTTATCTCAATCAATACCTCAAAATCAAAGCCTATCTTATCATAATCCATTATTGTTGTGAACCTTTCTATTATTCCTTCTTTTTTTAACCTGTTGACCCTGTTCATCACAGTAGCTGTAGATACCTTCACCCTCTTTGCTATCTCCCTGTAAGACAATGTAGAATCTGAGATTAATGTATTTATTATCCCTTTGTCAATCTTGTCAGGCTCCATTTTCATCAAAAAACATCTACAATTGTTTAGTCTGTGATATATTTATATTACTTGACATAAACAAATATTTAAATTTTTCTAATTTTTTAATATTTTTGTTTATTTAAACATAGAGAAAATATATAAATGTTCCACATATCCCATGAAATAAAATGGTGCAAGCGTTAATTGATGATTAATAAGAATAAGGCGGTGATATAAAATGAAAGAAGAGATAAATAAGACATTGGAAAAAGCTAAAGAAGACGGGGTTAAATTTATCCAGCTGCAGTTCACAGACCTGCACGGAGCGATAAAATCTGTTACAATACCGATACACAGGCTGGCTGAAAGCCTGGAGAAAGGGACATGGTTCGACGGCAGCTCTATTGAAGGCTTTACAAGGATAGCAGAGTCAGACATGTACCTGAAGCCTGACATCTCCACCTATGCGCTTCTTCCCTGGGAGACAGGGGAATGCGCCACAGCAAGGCTGATATGTGACGTCTACATGCCTGACGGAAAGCCGTTTGAAGGCGACCCGAGGTACATACTCAAGAAGGTCATGAAAGAGGCATCAGAGCTGGGCTATGACTATAATGTAGGCCCTGAGCTGGAGTTTTTCCTGTTCAGGCCCAAGGAGGACGGGCAGCTTATTCCGCTTACCCATGACAAGGCAGGATATTTTGATTTTTCCCCAAGGGACCTGGCAGTGCAGGTAAGGAATGACATCATTAAAGCGCTGGAATCCATGGGCTTAGAGGTTGAGATGTCCCACCATGAGGTCGCTCCTGGCCAGCACGAGATAGATTTCAGGTATGATAATGCAATAAAGACAGCAGACAATGCAATAACGTTCAAGCATGTCGTAAAATCGATAGCGCAGAAGCACGGCCTGTATGCCACCTTCATGCCAAAGCCGATATTCGGCGTCAACGGCTCAGGGATGCATGTCCACCAAAGCCTTTTCAGTAAAGACGGGAAGAACGCATTCTTTGATGAGAAAGACAGCTATAAGCTAAGCAGCACAGCCAAAAGCTTTATTGCAGGCCAGCTTGCCCATGTAAAGGCCATGTCTGCTGTCACAGCCCCAAAGGTGAACTCATACAAGAGGCTTGTCCCTGGGTATGAGGCTCCTGTCTACATCTGCTGGGCCCAGGTCAACAGGTCAGCGCTGATAAGGATCCCAAGGTACAGCCCTGGAAGGGAGAATGCGACAAGGGCTGAACTAAGATGCCCTGATCCCTCCTGCAACCCTTATCTGGCATTTGCTGTCATGCTGAAGGCCGGACTGGACGGCATAAAGAACAAATTAGCCCCTCCAGCGCCTGTTGAGGAGGATGTCTATGAGTTCGACGAGATAAAGCTTGAGAAGCGCAGCATAGGGACCCTGCCAGGCTCGCTGGAGGGCGCGCTTTCAGAGCTGAAGAAAGACAAGGTGATACAGGATGCCTTAGGCAGCCATACCTACCCTATCTACCTGGCAGCAAAGAAAGCAGAGTATGATGATTACAGGCTGCAGGTGACACAATGGGAGCTCGAGAGGTATTTTGAGTCGACTTAAGTTAGCTTTTTAAACTAGCCCATACTACCCAGATAAAGTTAATAGCATGGCAGGAACAATAACAGAAAAGATACTAAAGGAGCATCTCGTTGCTGGAAGGCTTGAGCCTGGGGAAGAGATAGCTATCAGGATAGACCAGACATTAACCCAGGACGCCACAGGAACTATGGCTTACCTCCAGTTCGAGGCATTAAACATCCCTTCTATCAGGACAGACCTGTCAGTAAGCTATGCAGACCATAACATCTCTGAGACAGGAAAGGAAAACATTGAATTCTTAGAAAGCTTTGCTGACAGGTACGGAATCATTTTCTCAAAGCCCGGAAACGGCATATGCCACCAGCTGCATCTGGAAAGGTTTGCAAAGCCCTCTGCAAC